>NZ_JBQKME010000002.1:0-295563 GCF_052115865.1 Fundicoccus sp. Sow4_H7
GTTGGACACATTTGTGGTTTACCTTAGCATTTAGAAAATGATTTAAATAGATCGTTATACGACGGTATCCATAAATACCTTTCTGATCTTCATAAACTTGAACAATCCATTCAATCAGCTGTCTTAGACGCTTTTCAGAGGCGGTTGGTGTTCGGTTTAGCCACTTATAGTAACCCGAACGACTGATGCCTAAGACTTCACATAAATGGGCTACTTTGTATCCTTCTCTTTGGAGTTCTTTGACCGTTTGGTATTCTGCTTCAAACCGTGTTTGCGTAACATCAACTCTCTTTCTACTTCTTTTAACTTTTTTAAGGCGGCATTTTCTGCTTCTAAATATCCATTACGCGCTTTAATCTCAGTAATTTCTGCACGCAATTTTTCTTCATCTGTTTGGATGGTGTTCGGTTTTCCACGTCCGCGTCCATCACCGAGTCCGTCTGGGCCATGTTGTTTGTATTTCTGAACCCATGCATAGACGTTATTATAAGACACCTGATATTTTTCAGCCGTATCTTTATAAGATAATCCATGAGTTAGATAGTCTTTGACAATCTGAATCTTTTCATCCTGTGTTTTTTTCTGACCTTTCATTGTATACACCTCGGGTTTTGGAGTGTAGCTCCTATTTTCTTCCCCATTAGTATACTTTATTATCCACTGCCTGACAGTAGAATACGCTGGAATATTATATTTACGTGCGAGTTCTCGGATAGAGATACTTCCATCATAATATTCTTGAACAATGGCTTCTTTAAATGCTTTGGAGTAATGGTTATTGTTTGACTTAGGTTGGATACCTAATAGCCCATGTTTTTGGTATTTGAGTACTTTGTGAATGAAAGCAGATTCAGACAGTAATAATCCATATTCTTCACTTAATTCTCTAAAACTTTTCCCATCCTCTAAATACAATCGAATAAATCTTTCCAATTCTTCCCACGTATGTTTACTATTTGAACGCATAAAAACTCCCCCAAAAGTAGTTTTACTTTTTCAGCGTCTACTTTAGGGGGAGCATATCAATAAAAATGTGGCTTGACCTATAAAAAATTATTCATCAACCTTATTTGACAGAGAACCACAAAGAAGGACTTTACAGTCCTTCTTCATATATTATTCATTAACTAATGCACGTGCTTTTTGTAGTTCAAGAGCTCTTACCTCACGAGGTAAAAATCTACGAATTTCATCTTCATTAAAACCTATTTGTAATCTTTTTTCATCAATCATAATAGGTCTGCGTAATAATCCCGGTTGGTCTTGTACCATTTTGAAAAAATCATTAAGTGGTAATTCACTAATTTCGACATCCAATTCAGAGTAGGCTTTCGAACGAGTAGAAATAATATCCTCTGTTCCTTCTTCCGTCATACGTAAAATTTCTTTAATTTCAGTTAGCGAAAGTGGTTCGGTGAAAATATTTCTTTCAACATAAGGAATAGAGTGCTCTTCTAACCATGCGCGTGCTTTCCTACAAGACGTGCAGCTTGGCGTGACGTACAATGTTACCATAAAGAATCTTCCTTTCTAGTTGACTAAAAATGTAACGTTGCCTAGCTTCTTAATTTTAAAACGTGCGTTGTATTCTTAAGATGCTATTAAATATTTTTAAATTTTAGTATAGCTTCTTAATTAATACAAATATATTATATCATCGATTTTGTTGATATACAAGCTTTTTTTGAACTTTCCCTTTATTAGCATATTTAATATTAGATAATTTTATGCTATACATTGTTACTTAGTTAAGTCAATAAAACATTACTCATATTACATAAATGCGTTTTCAGTTGATTTGAAAGCCTTTGTAATGAAAAGTCTATAAAAATTATTATATTATTTTCAGTATACTCTCCATTTAAAATAAGATTTATATATCTAATATTTATGATTTTCTCTAATAAATATAATTTTCTGATGGAAAATCTCAAATTAATTCAATTTTATGATATGATAATACTACTAATGATTATGACGAAATGAGGCATTTTCCATGAAACCAACTGTTTTTTCAGGCGTTCAGCCTTCAGGTATTCCGACAATCGGAAATTATATTGGAGCAATGAAAGGGTTCGTTGATCTTCAAGATGATTATGATACGACCTACTGTATTGTTAACCAACATGCCATTACGGTTTATCAAGATCCCAAAACATTATCCCAATCAACACGAATGATTGCTGCTCTTTATGTAGCTATTGGTTTAGATCCAAATAAATCAATTATTTTTATTCAATCAGATGTTCCTGCTCATGCACAAGCAGCTTGGCTTGTACTGTGTCAAACAGGTTTAGGCGAATTAGAGCGTATGACGCAATTTAAAGATAAGGCGCAAAAACAAGAACTAGTAAGTGCTGGATTATTATCTTATCCTGCTTTGATGGTTGCAGATATTGTCTTATATGATGCACAGTACATTCCTGTTGGTGAAGATCAAAAACAACATTTGGAATTAACACGTAATTTTGTAGATCGCTTCAATAATCGCTATGGAAAGGATTTACTCGTTAAACCTGAACCAATGATTCCATCAAGCGGAGGTCGCATCCTAAGTCTACAAGATCCAACAAGTAAAATGAGTAAGTCAGATGTCAATACTCGTGGTTTCATCTCTATGTTAGATGAGCCAAAAACGATTATTAAAAAAATCAAAAGTGCTGTTACTGACTCAGTTGGTGAAGTTAACTATGATAAAGAGAACCAAGCCGCTATTAGTAATTTACTAGATATTTATTCTGCTTTAAGTGGTCGTTCTATCGATGATTTAGTCAATGAATACCATTCAGCTGGCTACGGTAAGTTTAAATCGGATGTGGCTGATCAAGTGGTCGCTGTACTTGAACCAATTCAACAAAAATACTATCGTTTAATCGATAACCAGGAATTAACTGATATTCTTATTGATGGTGCTAAGGCGGCTAACGAAACAGCAACACGAACTTTAAGCCGAATGGAACGTGCAATTGGTTTAACTTATAAGCCTAGTTTGTATGTATAAAAAATCGACAATAAAGTAAAAGACGGCAATTGATAAGGTGGTTCCTCATCAATTGCCGTCTTTTGTATTTAAATGTTATCTTCATTTTGTTATTGACAGTCTTCACAGATTCCTTGTATTTCTAGGTTCATACCTTTAACTAAATAATTCGTTTGCTCACGTGCGTCTGTTAATATATCTTGAACATTTGGGATATCAAAGTCTGCTACTCGCCCACAATTCGAACAAATAATATGACCATGTTCATGCTTAACAAAGTCGTAGCGGCTAGTAATATCTGAAAATTTCATTTCATAGACAAAACCTTCATCAACAAGTGTTTTTAAATTATTATAAACCGTTGCCAAACTCATACCACGATGTTCCGGTAATAAATCTTGATAAATCTGTTCAGCAGATGGATGTGATTCGCTACTTATCAAGTACTTTATAATGGCTTCTCTTTGAGCTGTAATACGTATATTTTTTGACCTTAACTTATCAATGACATCATTGAATAAATTTTCTTCGGTTGATAAGTCGTTTTCTGAATGTGATATTGACATGAGATCACTTCCTAGTTATTAAATCATTTTACCCATTATATCAAACTTTTCTCCTATCTGGCTATGAGCTTCTTAAGATTAATAAGTTTGTAATATATTTTCTAAAAAATTAAATTGACTTGCTTGAAATTGTAAATTAATAGTATATGATTAATTTACAATATTAAACAATGAGTTAGGAGTATAAAATGAAACTCAGAACTGTAAAAATCGGTCCACGTATTATTAAAACTGGTTTATCTGTCGCCATTTCAATTTTCCTTGCGGTGACCTTTCTTCCGCACGCAAGTGGAGGCCTAGCTGGTATAGCTGCTGTACTTTCAACCATGCCTTCAATCAGGAAGTCATATGAAACCTTGATTAGTCGAACAACTTCATTTGCTATTGGCGGTATCATTAGTATTATCATGATCTATATCTTCATTTCCACACCAATACCTCCTTATATCTATGTAGGTATTGCCTGTATTTTAACAATAGCTGTCCTAACAGCCTTAAATCTAAATGATATGATTGGCTTGGCCTGTGTAACCGTTGTGGTTATTATGTTGAGTGAAGATCAAAATTATGTAGCTGTCGCAATTAATAGAGTTTTAGAAACATTTATCGGTGTCCTTGTATCGTTTATCGTTAACTGGATTGTCTACCCACCTAAATATGATTCTAGTTTTTATCAAGTTTTAGAATATTTAACGTCAGAAACTTTAATATTAATTCGGGCTAGCTTACGTAAAAATACTGATTACTTCTTGATGAAGCGTGATATCCGTTGGAGTCGTGGACAATTATTGCGCTTAAGCTCTTTATATGAATTAATTAGTAATGAATTAGTCCTCACCAAGAAAAATCGTTATAAATTGTCTAAGAAATTAGTTGTTTATAGACACCTTATGAATACCATTCAAACAACGGTTGATTTAAGTGAAGTATTACATAAAAATGATTATCTCTACAATAATTTTCCAGACGAATTACGAATTATGATTCGTGAGCGCATCGAAATCTTACTCACTGCCCATGAACAAATCATGATGAAATTGAGTGGTAAGATTGCTCCCGAAAATGTTAATTTTATGAGGATCACTCCAGATTATCGTAAAAATTACGTCAATAAATTTTTTGATGAAGTTTGGTTTAAACTTGATAACTTGGAGGACGGAGATGATTCATTTGATTGCAATGGTATCATCCACATTATGTCTGCTATTTATAAATACGAAGAAGCCTTGCATAAATTAAACCGTATCATTCGTATCTATAAACAAGAAGTCAAAGGCTATGACGTTTCTTACGATCATGTGTTTGACAATCATTAATGAAATAGACTGCAAAATAAAATCAGTTAAAAATATAAAAGAACCTGTCATCCCTTTCCCCAAAGGCTGACAAGTTCTTTTTTTCGAAAATACTAATAGACAATTACAGGCATTCCTATATAAACAGTTTCAAAGACGTCACCCATGATGGCAGGAGGTGTATTGATACAACCAAGTGATCCGCCATCTAAATAGGCAGAACCACCAAATGAAGCTTGCCAACTGGCATCATGAATACCTTGGGCTTGGTCGTCGAAAGCAATCCAATAGTCCACTGGAACTTCATAATCTAATTCAGTATTCGGATTATAGCCGGTTAACGTTGAATCAACCTCCTTAAGCCAAACTTGATATGAGCCAGGCACAGTGCTTGTTCCAGGCAGACCAGAAACAATCGGTGTTTCAATCACTAATTCACCATTCACATAAATCCACATGGTTTGATGAGGAATAGAAACTTCAACATAACTATTTCCATAATAGGAATCAGTCATATAGCCACTTCCCCCAATAATTGGTTCTCTACGGTAAGAACCACCTGCATTCAAGTTAGCAATAATTTCTTCTGCTTCCCCAAAACGATCAATATACCATCCATAAGTCCCCGGTTCAATTGTTATTTCACCTGAGTAGGTACTATTAAAAGTAGATGGTTGGAATAGGCTAGCGTATTCTCTATTTAGTGACAAGATATATTCTTCAACTAATTCTTGATCAATGACTGGATTATTACTTTCATCAATCGTAATCCAACTTGCAATTTCATTTTTAGGAATTTCAACCTCATTATTATCAAACTCTAGCACAATTTCAGTGTTTTGCATTATATCAAGTTGAGACATTAGTGAAGTTAATACTTCGTCGTCTTGATATTGATTTGGTTTAATATATGCTGTTGTTAAATCTACATTATTTTCTTTTTCTAAAACATGGTTGGATAAACTTTTACTTAGCGAAATCACATCGATTTGATTCCCTTGAACTTCAGGAATAAGTTGGTAACCATTATCCCCGTCATTTTGAATATGAGCATCGACTGACGCATTTCGACTGCTGTTATCAACATTTAAACTTTGAATCAGCCCATTCATAAGTGCTTGATCATAGCTGATTAAATCAGCGTTATTTAATTTGCTGCCATGCAGTCTTAATAAGTTTAGTGGCCATGCAAATGCCGATTGTTCAGCTAGTAAATTATCTAATTGTTCTCGCGCATCAAAATTTACTCCCACTTGTTCAAGACTGATAAAACCAAGTGTATTATCATCTTCCGAAAATGTTATTTCCGTATCTTTTAATTGTTGATTGATTTTTTCTTGGGCTGAATCCACTGATTCACTAGCTATTGAAATTGTATTAACTTGCGTATTGGGTAAAAAGCGAGATTGATAATACCAAACCCCCGCAAAATAAATAACAACTAAGAGCACAAGTAAAGCAATCAGTCCATAAACAGGCTTAAATTGTTTTCTATCCATTAAAAATCCCCCATAATTTGTCCCTAATTAATATAATTATACCTTACTACGCCCCATCTTTAAAAGTTATATGTCGTTTTTAACCATTAAATATATTAAATAATGATTGTTTTAGGGAAGATCAGATGATATTAAATCTACATAACGAAGCTTTCAACCATCTTTAATAGATGGTAGGTTAGAATATGATTAAGATACGAATTTATATAGTGCAATTATTCACGAGATGTTATATAATATATTTATACAAAAAACAAAGGAGTCATCTTATGAAAAAAATTAAATTTATCGGCGTTAGTCTATTAACTTCAGTTTTATTATCTGCTCCTGTTGCAATGTCAGCTATTACATTTACAAATGTTACACCTACAATTGTACAAGCTCAAGAAGAAGGTTTAACTGTTCGAATTGGTTATGGTGCACCACATGGTAATCAATCATTTGGATCAGCTGTTGTTGTATTAAACGGTGATACAATTGCGGATGTTTATTTAGACGAGTTCCAATATGTTGAAGGTGAAGATTGGACTGGTGTTCCAAACTCTGATGCTGGCTTTGGCGAAAACTATCCTGAAGGATTTTCTTTAATCAGCAAGCGTGAAAATAACGATGGATACTCAGCTTTAATGGAAGAACATGCTGCTTCAACAGTATCTTATATAGATAATTTAGCTGCTATCGAAGATTTTGTAACTGGTAAAACAATTGCTGAAGTTGAAGAAGCAATCACAGAATTAGAAGGTTTAGGTGAAGACGGAAGCGTTGCTGACGTTATTTCTGGTGCAACTCTTGTAGATTCTTCTGGATATTTACAATTAATTTTAGATATTGCTAATGAAGGCATTGATTTTGCAATCGCTGATGGCGAAAATGTTGAAATTAAACAAACTTTAGCTTCACCACATGGTAATCGTTCATTCGCAATTGCGACTGCAGTTGTTGATGGTGATACTGTTTTAAGTGGTATCATTGATGAATTCCAATATGTAGAAGGCGAAGGTTGGACAGGTGTTCCTAACTCTGATTCAAAATTCGGTGAAAACTATCCTGAAAACAATATTTTAGTTTCAAAATTAGTTGATTCGGAAGGATACTCTGCAATGATGACAGAACATGCAGGTTCAACAGTTACATACTTAGATAGCATTTCAGCTATTTCAGAATTCGTTGCTGGAAAAACAATCGCTGAATTAGAAGAAGCCATTGCTGAATTAGATGGTTTAGGCGAAGAAGGCAATGTAGCAGATGTTATTTCTGGTGCAACATTAGTTGACGCTAATGGCTACATTCAAGCAATTGTTGACGCAGCAAACAAATAATTTAAATACATTAAAAGGGAAGAACCACAGCGGCTCTTCCCTTTTTTATTATGCATTTTTTTCTTTTTCGCGATTGGTATCATTAAACACCGATAGTTGTTGAAAAATATCATTAGACAATGCTTCTTTATATACCTCGATACCTGCTTGTTGGATGAGTTTCTTCGCATAATCATGATTATGATAATCATATAAATAGACAATCCGTTTAATCCCAGCTTGAATAATCGCCTGAGTACATTTCAAACAAGGAAAATGTGTCACGTAAATATCTGCCCCTTGAGTACTGGCTCCAAATTTACTGCATTGAATAATGGCATTCATTTCTGCATGAACCGTGCGAACACAGCGACCATTTTCCAAATAACAGCCAACTTGACTGCAGTGATCTTCACCACTAACAGATCCATTATACCCTCCTGCAATCATCCGTTGCTCTCTAACAATAACAGCTCCTACCATCAAACGTTCACAAGTACTTCTTTGAGCTAGAACTAGGCTTTGGGATAAAAAATATTGATTCCATGGAATGCGTTCAACCAAAGCATTTCCTCCTTTCATTCATGTGATATTTATTCATTAAAAGCAAAAAATAAGAATTCCATAAAGTGATCAGCCCAATATTTTTCATGGTGTGTTTCATCGGCTAATATCCGTAACCAAATTTGGTCCAGTTCTACTCCTTGACGCAAGAGAGTTTGATAATAAGCT
Source organism: Fundicoccus sp. Sow4_H7 (assembly GCF_052115865.1). Taxonomy (NCBI): domain Bacteria; kingdom Bacillati; phylum Bacillota; class Bacilli; order Lactobacillales; family Aerococcaceae; genus Fundicoccus; species Fundicoccus sp. Sow4_H7. Next base: position 8,371 of record NZ_JBQKME010000002.1, read on the forward strand.
AATGAACTATCAATATAAACTTGGTTAACTTTGCCGTCTAACATCGAAGCATCTACTTCATCACCTTCATTGGTTCCAACTTGAATATATATTTTATTTTGACTAGGCAGCGGATGATGGCTAATAAAATCAATAAAATTCCTTTGGCTAAACCAAGATGCAAGAGAAAATACACCGATACTACCAAAAATATCAGGATATGCAGACCCCATATAAGCGGTAATTAGGCCTCCCATTGAACTACCAGCTAGCAAGGTGTGTCTTGGATCTATTTTAGTTCGGTAATGGGAGTCGATATAAGGTTTTACCTGGTCAACAACCCACTCTGCATAAGCCATCCCAGCCCCACCAATCGCTTGGCTTGATCCAAACTTTGCCAAGTCTGTTTGCCATGGTCCATATTCATCCAGCCGTTTTTCGCCACCATTGTCAATCCCAACAATAATCATTTTAGGTAAGTTGGTATATTTTTTGAGGGTAGGAATAACTTTCCAAGAATAACCCGAATACGATTCTTTACTATAAAAAACATTTTGCCCATCATGCATATACACAACCGGATAAGTCGCCCACGTATCTTTATCGTAATCTTTTGGTAGCAATACACGTACGCGTCTTTTTTCTTGCTTGTTTGGCAAATGTAAATAATGTGTATCTAATTTTAAATAATGATTGAATTTCTGCGCCATTTTCGTGCTCCTATCTCGATTCGCTAAAGCATTCATAAATTATTCATATCATATCATTGAACCATCCATTCAACAAATATTCTTTTAATAAATATCACTGCTTATAGCAAAAAAACAGAAATCACTCATAAATGAAATAGTGATTTCTGTTTTTAATAACTTAAGACTTTAAATTATTTAATTGTTCTTAAAAGGCGTAAACCGTTTAAAATAACGACTAACGTACTACCTTCATGAATAATGACGCTAATAGCCATATCCGTTAAACCTAGTAAAGTAACGCCAACTAAAAATATAACAACCGCCATAGAAAAAATAATATTTTGCCAAATGACTTTGTTCATCACTTGAGAAACTTTATGCGTATAAACGGTCTTACTTAAGTCATCTTGCATTAAAACAATATCTGAAACTTCTACAGCGACATCTGTCCCCTGCCCCATAGCCATTCCGACATCGGCATTTACTAAAGCGGGTGCATCATTGACTCCGTCCCCTATCATGGTCGTGCTACCATATTGTACTTTTAAGTCATTTATAATATTGGATTTTTCTTCAGGTAAAACATTTGCAATCACGCGATCCATTTGTAACTGTTGCCCCACTGCTTGACCTGTTAGCTCAGAGTCTCCAGTAATCAATACGGTATGAATCTCTTGGTCATTAAAATATTGAATTGCTTCAGCCGCATTTTCTTTTACGGTATCCATTAAAGCAATATAACCAATAACAGCTTCATCCACACTGACAAAAACGACTGTCTTACCTTCTTTAGATAGTCTGTCAGCCTGAGACTCAATATCAGCTGGGACTTGATTAAATGTCGTTGGTTTACCAATGCGATAATTTTTACCTGAATAATCAGCCGTTAAACCTTTACCAGTTTGATTGGTTACTTGCAAGTCGTATTGATTACTTGCTGTAAATTTTTCTAGAATAGCATCTGCTAAGGGATGGTTCGATTGATTTTCCATCGCAATCACTATATCAATTATAAAGGCCTCATCAATTGCTTTACGATCAAAATAATAATCTGTTACTTGTGGCTTCCCTTTAGTTAAAGTACCTGTTTTATCAAAAGCAATCGCTTTAATGTTGCCAAATGCCGATAAATAAGCACTTCCCTTAGATAAAACGCCCTGCTTAGCTAAATTAGAACTTGCTGAAAGTGTTGCTGAAACAGTCGCAGCAGCTAAAGCACAAGGTGATGCCGCTACTAGCAATACCAAGCCCATCTCTGTGCTTTCAGTAAAACTCCAATCAAGAAATAATGGACTCACAAACATGATCAATAAGATTGCTACAATGACAAAATTAACATAAATCGGCTCAAACCGATCAATAATTCCTGCAATTTTTGTTTGATTATTTTGATTTTGATTAACCAAATCAATAATCTTTGAAAAGACAGTATCGCCAGCCAACTTGGTGACTTCCATGGTAAAACTACCATTGCCGTTAATTGTCCCGGCATAGACTGAATCACCCGCTTCTTTTTCAGCAGGGATACTCTCTCCATTGATCGCTGCTTCATTAATAGAGGTAGATCCACTAATAATAACGCCATCAATTGGTATTTGATCACCATTTAAAACTTTCAATTGATCTTTTAATTTTAATTGTTCAACTTCTACTTCATCAATTTGGCCGTCTTCTAAAATCAAACGAGCACTGGTTGGATTCATTTCTAGAAGTTGAGTAATTTCACGACGACTCCGCCCTTCTGCATACTCTTCAAGGAAATGCGCGCCAGCAAAAATTAACATCAATAAGGTCGCTTCCCAATAATTACCTAAAATAATGGCACCTAATGCTGCTAATCCCATCAAAATATGGGAATTAGGAGAAAAATGTCCTTTTAACTTAGTGTTACCAATCGTTTCTCCTACACCTTCAAGAATAACAACATGGTAGGCAGTTAATATAGTCGAAAGAACAAATAATAAATTTTTTAAAAATAAATAATTCTCATTTAAAAATAAAGCAACAATTGCTAGGAATAAACCTACTAAATACATTATAAGCGGTAATTTACCGTGATTATGATTATGATTATGATTATGATCATGTTCATGGTTGTGATCTTGTTGATGTATAGTCTTTGATTGAATATTTTCAGCTTCATGTGGATGCATAAAATTCCTCCAAAATCTTTCAATTAAACATTCGTTTAATCGTTTAATTGAATTATATACTGAAAGTTATACTTTTTCAAGTGATATTTATTATTTTATTGAATCATAATAATTACGATTTACTGTCTTTTGTTATTATTTTTGTTTTTCTAAAAAGCATTTGTTAAAATAAATCTGCTTGACTAATTTAAATAAAAAGGCGGTATTTTATGACAGACTATATTAGCTTATTTAGTTTGGATCATTGGATTTACATTTTAATTTTAGCCATTTTTGCCATTATATTGTTTAAATTCAATCGAAATATTAAACAATATCTTGATTGGTTAACACCAACGATACTAATAATCAGTATCGCACAACAAATATTACTTTATGGAACTTACATTGCGACTGGGAATTTTACATTAGGTGATTCTCTTCCCTTACATATTAGTCGAATCAATACTATTCTCGGCATCATATTTCTCATTACTAAAGATAAACGTTTATTTCCATTATTTTTCTATTTTAGTGGCTTTGCATGGTTAAGTTTTGCTGTTCCGACTGAAGTCCAGCATATCACACACCCTCTTGGGATTAGTTTCTTAACCAATCATGTCATAACATTATTACTGCCATATTATGCTATTTTTGCTTATGACATGAAATTAGATAAAAAAGATAAATTTTTTGCCATAAGTATTTTAGCTATTTATGTCATCTTTGTATCTTTTTTAAATCCACTAATTGATGGAAATTATTTTTACTTAACACGTAAGCCGATATTCCCTGCAACACCCGATATTATTTATGTACCTGCTTCGATTGTGCTAAGTTTTGTTATTTTTTATTTATTAGAGTTTTTATATAAATTAATATACAAATTATTTTACAAATAAAGTTTTTTTCTATAAAATATTTCTACAATCCACTTGAGAACAAGTAGGATTCTTTTTTTATATAAATACATTTAACGATTGGAGACAGTATGGAATCACAAAAAACATCTGTTATTGTAGATCATCAATCAGGTGAACTAGAAAGCCGGCTAATTTGGGAAGGTTTGTTAGTTGGCGTGTTTTCTGGTTCAATAGCCATTGTTTATCGTTTGGCTTTAAGTTATATGGATGATTTACGTCAACTTGTCTTGCATAATCAGACAACTTTCACAGCCTTTTTAGCCATTCCAATACTCATATTATTAGCTTACATAGTAGTAGTCCTTCTAAAATGGGCTCCTTTTTCTAGCGGTTCCGGTATTCCGCAAATTCATGCGGAACTTTTAGGCCGCATCGAAGCTGAAACTCTGCCAACAATTGTGAGTAAGTTTATCGGTGGAAGTATTAATAACTTCGTAGGTTTAAGTTTAGGTCGTGAAGGTCCTTCTATTCAGCTAGGTGGAACAGTTGCTAAACTGATAGGCCAACTTTTTAAACGAAACAAGTTAGAACTACATTATTTGATTTCTGCTGGTTCTGCCGCAGGTCTCGCTGCTGCTTTTAATGCTCCCTTAGCAGGAGTATTATTTGTTTTGGAAGAGCTCTACAGTAGTTTGTCAAAATATATAATGATTCCTACGATTATTGCAAGTTTAACTGCTAATTTCCTCTCATTTAGATTATTAGGGATGGAACCGGCATTTTCATTTAGAGTTGTGCGAAACTTACCGATTGAAGAGTTACATTGGGTTATTTTGCTAGGAATTTTAGCAGGATTGATTGGCTGTTCATTTAACTTATTACTTGATGTAACGCGTAAATTTTATAGCAAATTGAACGTTTCACCATTTGTGATATTTAGTATTTTATTTATCTTAGTCTTCATTGTTGGTCAAAAATTTGACTATATTTTAGGTGGAGGACATCACTTAGTTGAAGAAATAGTTGCAGAAGAATTTTCATTAGTTTTGTTAGGAATCCTATTGGTCACTAAACTAACTTTTACAGCCATTTCATTTAGTAGCGGTGCTCAAGGAGGTATTTTTTTACCTGTTCTTGTACTGGGAGCAACAACAGGTGCACTATTCTTTAACTCATTAAATTCACTAATAAATATCGGTGATTTTGAAACAAACTTTATCATTTTAGGTATGGCAGCTGTTTTAGCAGCAGTTGTGCGCGCCCCATTAATGTCTATTGTTTTAGTAACTGAGATGACAGGTTCCTTTAATCATTTATTATCTATATCTACTGTTGTTTTAATCGCTTTGTTCGTGTCTGATTATTTAAAAGTGCAACCAATTTATCATACTTTATACAATCATCTTGTCGCAAACCACGAAGAAGTACTCGATCAACGACAAACCGTTATTTCTAACTTCACATTACCTCCTGCTTCGCATATTGCAGGTGAAAAAATTGAAAATTTACATTTCCCTACTCAATTACTAATTATTAGTATTGTCCGTGAAGGCAACGAATTCGTACCTAATGGTAATGACATGTTACAAGTTGCCGATCAATTAATTGTTGTACATAATGCTGAAATGTCTGAAAAAGTCTCTAGTTATTTCCAAAAAGAAAATATTATTTAAAGCTAAGTGAGAAATATCAGAACGCATTCATCCTAAACCGAAAAAGATACACGCGTTTGGCAAACGGGTTATAGAATTTCCAAAAAGCTATGAGGTGTTTTGAAATCGAGCTATAAAATCGTCCATAAACTCCTACCTATGCAAGAAAAACGAATAAACCTTTCATTGTAAGTGCAAATATAGAAAAAAACCGTCATGAATACTGCTATAACAGCGTTCATGACGGTTTTTTTAATGCATTTTGTTTTACAATATTGCTTTTGCGATAACAGAGATATTTATTGGGCGACAGCTTCGGCTTTCAAGTCGTAGTCACTGCTTAAACCACTGCTTGAGTAGTATGTTGTAGCAAGTGAAATGCCTTCTTTTTTATTGTAGAACATGAACAGATCATTAGCTAGTTCAGCCGGGAAATCATTGCTTGATGGGTTACTTAATCGAATACGGGTGTTCGCTTTAATATAGCGGATAGGCTCCACATCAGCCAAAGTTGATTCCATCCGAAGGTCAACTTGCGGAATAGTTTCAAAAACTGCTTCATAAGTCACAGATCGTTCTCCCAGTTCGAAGGTAACTGATCCTAAATTGTCTGTTTCTGTATTATAAGAAACGGAAACTTTAGTTGGCATATTGACATGATTATAGTAAAAATCATTGGTCCAGTCCGCTTGGTTAACAGCATGAGAAATATCATAATCCGACGATAAAATCGGACCACTTATCTGTGTGAGCTCAAAATAACTATCCATTGACAGTGTTTGCGTTAAATATGCAGGAACTGTTGTAGCTAAGGCTAAACTTCCATTACGATTAACAAATAAATAACTGCTAGGAATCGAAACTTCCTGAGTAGACGTATGAATAATTATTTCTGTATTAACATTGACATTACGTACTTCACCTAAATAATCCGTTACTTCAATTGTCTTAGTCGCAACGTTATTTATTTTGATTGGATAAACATATCGCGATATGCCTTGATTATGAGAAGCATATGTTATTGTGCCCGTCGATGGATCGTCAGAGTTTGGACTAATTTCAATGGACAATGGGATTTGATCACCCCAAAAGTTAAATTTTAGAGCTTCATAAAATTCAGATACAGTATAAGGATAGGATTCACTTTGGGCATTCGCATTCGGAATGACGGCTAAATTAATCAATAAAACGGCTAAAATACTGACTACCTTTAATAGTTTTAAAATCGGATGCATCTTTGCTTTGTTTTTATCATTTATCTCCAACATTGAATTCAGCTCCTATTTTGTATTATCATATATATACATCATATACAATAAATATAAAAGCAATTTGAAAAAGGATTGAATAAATTGTGTTTTATTCAATAATAAATAGAAAGTTGAGAAAAAAATGTTAAAATTAGCTGAAAACCTTGAAACAATTAAGTCAAAAATCAAACAAATTAATCCTGAGGCACAATTATTGGCTGTAACGAAATCGGTTGATGCCGAAACAATTGAAGCTTTATATGAATTAGGAGTGACAGCATTTGGTGAAAACCGCACCGATGCCCTCTTGCAAAAACAAGAAAAATTAAAACACCTGAATGGAAAGATTGAATGGCATTTTATCGGTCGTATACAAACCCGCCCTGTCAAATCAATGATTAACCAAATCGACTATTTACATTCATTGGACCGGATGTCCTTAGCCAAAGAAATCCAAAAACGAGCCGATCATGTGATCGACTGTTTTGTTCAAGTAAATATCAGTGGTGAGGAAACAAAAGCAGGTTTCACTCCTGAGGAATTGTTGAAGTCAATCCCATTATTCGAAAGCTTCGACAAAATTAACATCGTTGGATTGATGACGATGGCACCTTATGATGCAACAGAAGAAGCATTACGAAGCTATTTCTCTCAACTGAAAGCCTTACAGCTTGAAGTACAGAAACAAAATTACGCCTTTGCACCATGTAATGAATTAAGTATGGGAATGACGCAAGATTATCCGATTGCTTTAGAAGAAGGTTCTACGATTGTCCGTATAGGAACGGCTTTGTTTGAAGGTATTGAATAAAAACTAGAAACCTCCATAACAACTGTAATTACAGTCGCTATGGCGGTTTAATCATATTCTCTTATTGAAGTGCTTTGATTTCTTTAACGGCTAATAATTCTCTTCGCAATGGTTCAAGGAATTTAATTCTTGGCTTTCTTATAATGGTTTGACTATCATCACTAGGCAACTTTGCTTTGGCTTCTTTTCGATTACGAACGTCAATTTCAATTAAACTATATATCGTAGCGACCGTCGGTACTCCCAATAGCATACCTGTAATACCGAATAAGCCACCACCAACCGTTACAGCAAATAAAACCCACATCCCAGGTAAACCGATCGCATCCCCTACGATACGAGGATAAATAAAGTCTCCTTCAAATTGCTGAACGATAATCACAAAAACTAGGTAAATAAGCGCTTGTGTAGGCGATACAGAAAGCAAAATAATAAATCCAATAGCCCCAGAAAGAACTGCTCCGACCATAGGAATAAAGGCTAATGAACCTTGCAGGGCTCCCAACATCGTAGCATATGGAATTCTTAAAATACTTAATCCAATTGTAACTAGTAAGCCTAGTACAATGGCCTCAATTAATGTTCCAGAAATAAACTTTGAAAAAATATAATTCATTAAATTAAAAATATTATGAACTAAATATCTCAATTTATCAGGCAAATACGCTAACATGAGGTCGTTAAATTGTTGATGTAGCTTTTCTTTTGACATTAAAATATACAAACTGAACATAAATGCTAACACTAAATTCGTCACAGCACTGACTGAAGTTGTAAGGATTGACATCGAAGAACTTGCTACTCTTTGAAATATTTCATTACCAGCAGACATAATGTTCGTTAGTAAACTTTGCCAATCAATCGAAGCCGTGTATTCACTTATTAAAGGAATTAAATCTTCTTGAGCTTCAATCCAATCCACCACCTGCGTCATAACAGAAGGCAATACTTCAATCAATGTCGATATAGCTGATACTAATTGTGGAACAATGAGCATCACAATTAGAGCAAAAACGAAAATAATTACTGCATAAGAAAGAAATATCGCTAATGGTCTTCGCACATTATTCGCTATCTTACTCTCAGCTTTGGGAAATAGTAGGTTTTCAAACTTTCGCATTAATAAATTAATAACAAAAGCAATCATTCCGCCTAAAATAAGCGGGAAAATAACTGTCCAAACAATCCCAATATAACTCACTACTGTACTCCAATGAATCACAATCAAAATCCCAATAAATATCAGTGCGATATTTAAGATGGTTATCAGCTCTCTTTTTCTCAAATAAATACCTCCAATTAACTGTTATTAATCTGTTATCCAATCTTCTATTGGCATTAATGATTTTTCTAACTCTGGTCTACGTTCTTCTAAAAATGGTGGTAGATCTAATTGTTTACCTAGGAGTGCTTCATTTGTATCCACTAAAAAGCCTGCTGCTTCTTTAGCGACGACTTCAAACATGACACCATTATGGTCTCTAAAATAGAGACTGGCAAAATAAAAGCGATCATATACTTTTGGTCTAAAACCTACCCGAACGAGTTCTTCTTCAATACGATCCAATGAACTTTCATCCAAATGGATAGCTAAATGATGGATAGTACCAGAGCCTACTTTTTCAATTCGGCCTTGTAATTCAATGATATTTATTTCTCCAAAAATAGAATCCGCCTTTAGTCTTAAACGCGCAAATGTTGCTTCATTGCTTACAAGCTGATAATCAAAGAGTGAAGTCAATGTTTCGATTAACTTATCTTTATCGCGTACGGTGATTTCAACGGGTCCCATTCCTTGAATCAAATGCTCAGGGTCAACATCGTTTCCTGTCCATGGTTCCCAAGATGAATCTAAGTAGCCGTTTGTGTTAACAAAGAATTGCAATTTCAACCCACTTGGGTCGTAAACAACCACTATTTTATCGCCATAATAATCTTCTTTCGTAGCTTGATAGTCAAATTTCTCTAATCGCTCTAGCCAATAATCCAAGGATGCTTCGGAAGCTACTAACAAGCCAATCCCAGTATGAGCATTCGTTCCCGCTACTTTTGCTTCTGAATGTGAATAGTCAAAAAATGTAAAATCATTTCCTGCTGTTCCAAAACGGTCACCATAAAAAACATGATACATGGTTGGCAAATTCTGGTTAACAGATATTTTTACACGACGCAAACCTAATACATGTTGGTAAAAATAATCTGTTTCTTTTAAATTATGTGAAAACATCGATATATGATGATGTTGTGTGATCATACCGAACTCCTTTTAAAATTTTTCTGTAAAACAATTTTATCATTTTAAGGGCATTTGGCAAACAAACGACCATTGTTTTGCACCAATTATAAAACACTTGTATACTAAAGTTGTAATAAATAATAGAAAGGAAGATTTTATGGGGCTTTTAGTCAATGGAGAATGGAAAGAACAATGGTATGATACCAAATCAACCGGTGGACGTTTTGTTCGCAAAGACTCACAATTTCGCAATTGGATAACACCTGATGGGAGTCCAGGTATCAGCGGAGAAGGTGGATTTAAAGCAGAAGCAGGTCGTTATCACCTCTATGTTTCCTACGCCTGTCCATGGGCACACAGGACATTAATTATGCGTCATGTTAAAGGCTTAGAAGATATTATTTCAGTTTCAGTCGTTAATCCTATTATGTTAGAAAACGGCTGGACATTTGAACCAATGGATGGTGTTGTTGAAGACTCTGTCAACCATGCAGATTATTTATATCAAGTCTATTTAGCAGCCGATCCAAACTATTCAGGTCGCGTAACTGTTCCAGTTTTGTGGGACAAAAAACAAAACACCATTGTTAATAATGAATCATCAGAAATTTTACGGATGTTTAATTCAGCCTTTGTCGAAGTAGGAGCAAAAGAAGGAGACTTTTCTCCCGAAGCCTTACTAGATGAAATTGATGCCATTAATGATAAAGTATATGACAATGTTAACAATGGGGTTTATAAGACTGGTTTTGCGACAGAACAATCTGTTTATGAGGAAAACTTTGATAATCTGTTCAATACTTTAGATGAACTGGAGGCATTATTAGGCAAGCAAAAATATTTAGTAAGCGACCAAATTACAGAAGCTGATTGGCGTCTCTTTACGACACTGGTACGCTTTGACCCAGTCTACTTCGGACATTTCAAATGTAACAAAAAACAAATAGTAGATTATCCTAACTTATGGCGGTATACGCGTGAACTTTACCATTATCCAGGAGTTAAAGAAACGGTTAATTTTGACCATATTCAAACACATTATTACGCCAGCCATTCGACCATTAATCCTAACGGTATTGTACCAAAAGGCCCTGAAATTGATTGGTCACTAGACAACTAAAATAAATATCACTATGAAAAGAATCTAAACAAAATCTTTATGCTATCTAATAAACAGAAATCACTATTTCATTTTCGAGATAGTGATTCCTGTTTTTTTGTAGTATTTCATTCATAAACGTCATTTATCGTTCTCTTTATTCTTCAAAATCATCAAAATGCAAATACTCACTACATTTAGGATTCCGTGCGGTACAGTAATAACGTCCAAATAAGACTAATAATTGATGAGCTTCACTCCAACGCTCTTTAGGAATTAATTTCATTAAGGCATTTTCAACTTGTCGTGGCGTCGCATCATCCGACACTACTCCTAATCGTTTACTTACCCGAGACACATGGGTATCGACAGCAATCGCTGGCTCATTAAATGCAACACTCAAAACAACATTGGCACTTTTTCTACCTACTCCTGGTAATGACTCTAAATCCTTTCGATTATCCGGGACTTGTCCATCAAATTCTTCGACCAATTTTACAGCTGTTTGATAAACATATTTCGCTTTATTCCGATATAAACCAATCGTTTTAATAAATGGTTCTATTTCTTCAGGAGAAGACTCACTTAGTGCCTTTGGATCTGGATACTTTTCAAACAAAGCAGGGGTAATTTTATTGACTGCTCTATCTGTTGTTTGAGCACTTAACATCACAGCAATTAAAAGTTCAAACGGATTACGATAATCCAGTTCCGATTCAGCATTTGGAAACAGCTCAGCCATTTGATCGAGTGCATAAATCATTTTCTTACTCGTCATCATGAGATATCCCTCCTCTTCCATAATAATCCATCTTTCCCATGAATATTTATTGTAAGTTAAATAAATAACACATGCAAGTGATGCTAGTGGGAATACTTTGGGGTAAAAATTTATTTACGCTTATTAAAATGGTATCATTTAATTAATTTGATTATTTAATGTTATAATCAATCATAGATTTTATGTCAATGGTTGGAGGGTTTACAGATGACAAACGATACAATAAACGTTGAATTGGATACCAGTGATTCAAATCTACTTAAGTTTTTAAATAAAAACCAGTTATTTATTTATATTTTTATTGGCATATTGATTCATGTATTAATTTTTATCCCTTTTTTTAGTCTGGATGGTATTTATCTTCAAGATGATTTTGCATTTCATCGCCTACGGCTTGAAAATTATGTAACAGCGGTTCAACACGGCGACTTCTTTCCAAAGATTTTTCCAGAAATGGCTAATGGATATGGCTATGCCGCAGACTTATTTTACCCGTCTATCTTGTTATTACCCTATGTCGGCCTGCGTCAACTTGGCTTTTCCTACATTAACAGCTTTTATCTTTACCATTTACTTATCAGTATCGCTACTTTCGGAGTTTCTTTTCTAGCAGTCAAGAAAATAAATCATGAAAACAAAACGTCTTTTCTTTTCGCCATTATTTATTCCACAGCAACCTACCGCCTAATGGATCAGTTTATTCGTGGAGCTTTGGGAGAAACTTTAGCTTTTATTTTCCTCCCCTTAGTTTTTTGGGGGATGGATGCTATACTCAAGAATAAAACAAAAAATGGGATTTTACTTGCGATTGGGATGTCATCACTATTTTACTCGCATTTAATTACAACTTTTATTGTAGCTATTTTCTTATCGTTATTCGTCATATATCTATTCATAAAAAATAAACTTACATTGACACACATATTGTCCATTGCCAAGGCAGCACTCTTAGCTTTCTTGATGTGTGCCTTTACACTGCTACCGATGATTGAACAAACATTTTCAATTGATTTCAATTTTAGTCAGGCTAATGGTATTTGGGCAGATGCCCTTAATTATTCGATGGGTGAATTAGTCGTTGATTCCCTACATAATTCCGCTGCTGTTTGGGAAAATTTAGCTCCTAATATTGGTACTTTTTTATTGATGATTATTATGTTGGTATTTTTTCAATATAAAAGCCAAAGTAAAAAGATTCAAAATTTACTGATCATTAATCTTTTGCTGATGGTTGTTTCCACCAATCTGTTTCCATGGTCCATCATACGTCAAACGATTTTTGGAATGATCCAATTCCCATGGCGGTGGTTAACACTATTAACTTTTTCAGCCAGTTTACTAGCCGCCTATAAGCTGAGTGAAGCCAATTCAAATAAATACCTTGTGATAAACATAACAACATTAATCGCCATTATTTCTGTTTCTTATAGCGGGAATATTATCCATCAATTTAATCAAAATGATATCAACCTCATCACAAATGATAGTTATAGCGATTATTTCTTATCATCGGTTGGTGGCGGCCGAGAATATATTCCAGTTGAAGCTGACTACCAAAGTTTACGTGATAATAAAGAAGCTTTACCCATTCATAACCAAACAGTTACGCATCAACTCGCAAATCAATCTTATAAAATGACAGAATGGACTTTTGAATCTGAATCTAATCAAGAAACAGTTCTTTTGCCTAATCTTACTTATGTTGGTTATGAGGTATTGTTAGACAATGACCCGATAGAAATCAAGCAAGAACAAGGACTATTAGCCATCTCAATTCCACAAGGCCGACACCAAGTCAAAGTAAAATATGTCGGTACCAGTATACAACGAATAAGCTTAATGCTTAGCATAGTAACTTGGCTGCTAGTCATTGTCTATGGCATTTTAAACTTCAAATAAATTCAAACAAATAAATAAAACCGTCCAAACCTTACTCTATTTCAGTAAAGTTTGAACGGATTTTATTTTAGCGCTTTTACTATGGCTACTAAATTCAAAAAAATCTGCCTGCCAAATTTGTTGACCGTTTTTCAAACTTATAATAGATAAAGCTGAACCTTCCTTACCGTGACTTAAAAGCATTTCAAGCTGTAGTGAAAAAATTTCAGCCGGCTTGAAGTTGATGTGATCGATTAACTCTTCTAAGCTATAGCTTCGATCGCTTAGATACTCAAATTCTGCCTGTTCAATAACTTCTTCCTGCATTCCTACTAAATCACTTAATGTTCGGCTAATAATAAAGTCGCGTATTTGTCTTCTTTTAGGTGCATTGTCACAGCCCAAGCTACCTAAAATTGCAAAGGGTGAATTAAAAGGTAGTTCAACTGGATCAGCAAAGTTCAAATCAATGTCATCTAAAGCTTTTTGGAGATTTTTAATTGCCTTAGGACCCACTCCATGTAATTTCATTAAATTCACTTTGTCAATTTTACTAATAGCTTCCAAGTGATGGATTCCGATAAAATTTAAAGCTTGGGTAGCAGCTTTGCCAATTTTTGGTAATTCAGTCATTATGATTCTCCTTTAATTGAACTGGCGGTATTTATTAAAATGTTTGGATAATATTGTTTTAATAATTCAATGAGTTGTTGAGTTTTAATATTTTTGTGGCGAATATCAATGGTCTTGGTACCTTCTCGCCCATATATAACCAGATATTCATTCAAATACCGCTTAATTTCAGACCCTCTGCCAGATGAAAAATAAGATACAATTTCAAATCGGTCGATATTGTTAACAACATAACTCTCATTGGCAAAATCGATGTAGTTTTTACTTGCTGTCAAAATAACCGGTCGAATGAACATCCTGTAAAGACTATTAAGCACAAGAGCCAGTCCCAATAGGGCAAACAAAATACCTCCTAGCGAGAAAAAACTAAAGTGGTAAGTTTGATTAAGCATAGCTGGCGGAACCTTATCCCCCAGTATCAAAAGAAAAGGATTAATAATGCCAGCTTAAACTAAACCAAACACAATGAAAAAAGCTCCAATAAATATCATTAACAGTTGCCGAGCCTTACTTCTTTTAACCTCAAAATAAGTTTGCATTGGTCTCACCTTCAATTTCAAAATTTTACTAAGCGATTATCTTACTAACATTCTAACCAACCTACTATAAATTGTACAAAAAAAAGGATTTAGCCATCATCAAAATGATTTAACTAAATCCTTAAGGGAAATACTACTCAACAACTTCTTCCGTTGTTTCTTCTTGTAGCATCTCTTGTAACTCTATTGGGTACTCGATTGGCTGACTAGCTTGGTATTCATCCATTACTTCTACACCATAAATACTCGCAAAACTAAAGGGTTCAATCGGTTCAACTGAAAAGAGATTGCCTTCAGCATCAACACCTATTGGACGGTAACCCACAAATTCATTGAGATAATCATAAGTAAATGATGGAAGTTCACCAGCAGGCATATTGTCGATCCAATAGAATAAATCAAAATAACTTGGATTCATTTCATTTACACCATATTCAACTGCATATGCTTGCGGATTTACACCAGTTGTACGACTAATTAAACTGATGATTTCTCTAACATTAGCATCACTTTTCGCTTCTTGATAATGGTTTATGCGGCGAAGTGACTCATCTCTTAGATTTGACATTCCTTGTTCAAATGCTGGTTGACGACTTGCTTCCCATGTATTGAGTTCATATTGGAAGTTCAACCAACGCAGTTGATTAATAGCAGCTTTTTCATCTGGAGATAAGTTTGCTTGCATCTCTTCTAAAACAAAAGTGTGTGATAGTAAGTCTTGCGTTAAGTCATTTAAACTGACTTTTTCAAAGAAACGATTGTACATAGCTTGAATGACCGGATGGTATACTTGTGTATCTGAGTAATCGCCCCAGTTGCTGGATAAAATGGTTTCATTATCTACAACAGCTTCTGTTGTCATTCCATTTAGAATATCTGACCAAGATTGGTAGAAATCAGGTAAAACAATGGCTATTTCAGTTTCTTCTTCGACGGTTTCTTCCACTGACTCTTCTATCGATTCTTCTACGGTTTCTTCAATTATTTCTTCAGTTGATTCATCTGTAATAACTTCTTCCTCAACAGTTTCTTCTACTAGACTTTCTTCTTCAATACTCTCTTCAGTCGATTCTTCCACTACTTCTGATTCCGACGGAACATCTTCAATTGACTCTTCTGACGGAAGCTCTTCAACTGGCTCTTCAACACTTTCTTCTATTGTCTCCGCAGACGCTTCTTCTTCAATAACTGTTTCAGGCTGTTCGGATGGTTCTTCCTCAACGGTTGTGACATCAGAATTTTCATCGATGATGATTGGAACTTCATAAGCTTCCAAACTTTCAGATGTTGGTACAGTGTATTCTTCAGGAATAGGTGCTTCGATGGCGTAATTTTCAACCGCAACACCATAGTGTTCTTCAAAATTATAGACTAAAGGTAAAATTTCTTGCGTCGCTAAATCCGTCACTTCAAGGGTATCTAAGTTAATTTGGTAACTTCCTATTAAGGTTTCTGGAACAAGCCAACTTTCAATAAAATTAACCGTTACGATGCGACCATCTTGAATTACATCCGCAATCGAATAAGCCTCAGAGGCTAAACCTGTAGCAGCAGAAATGCGTTGAATTATCTCATTAAAACTTGGTTCTTGTTGAATTTGGGCAGCTTGATTTAAATAGTAGGTGAGATAACTCTTATAGCTTGCCTTGTCTGCACTCTGTTGACTGGCTGCCTCTTGACGTTTCGCATCTGAATGAGCTGTCAGCTGGTAAATTAAGGTCCGAATATAATTCAAGCCTTCTAATTCAGCTTGTGATAGCTGTGGCATTAAGGTTTCAACAATAAAGGTATGTGAATAAATATTATGTAAGTCACCATCTTTTTGCATCAATGCATAGGTTTCATCCAAGAGTGCTTGAATGATAGGATGGTAGATATTTGTATCAGAGTAATCTGGTTTTTCCAAATTGAGTGCATCTTCGACTGTAAAACTACCTTCTTGTGATGCTAGAATTTCAGGCCAATTACTTCCAACCACACTTAATTCTAACTGTTTAATCGTATCTTCATTTTGTGCAGCTTCCGTTTGTGAAAAATCACGGGCGAAATCCATCAATTCTGTTAATAATTCATTGCTGACACTCGCATCAATTTGGTGTTCTTGCAATTGATTAATAATAATCAAGTTAAGTTCTTGTTCATTAATTTCAACATTTTGATTGATTTGATTAATGATATTTATTTTAACGTCGGTGATAAATTGATTCGTCGAATAATCACTAATTGCAGTATTATTTTTAATCGAATCGATGATTTTAATTTCTTTATTCGCAACTTGAATATCTTTTGCTTGTAAAGCAGTACCTGACTCTTCTAATAAAGCATAGACACCCGCAAGCGCACCTTCACCCGTAACTTCCGTAACGGTTGCGATACGTAAGAGAACATCTTTAGCACCCGCTGTTATTGCAGCGTTTTGATAAGTCGTAGCAGACACTAATGTGATATTTTGTGGTGTAACGATTTGAACTCTCACACCAAAACCTTCTGCTTGTGGTTGAATATAAGCACTTGAAAATACACCAGTATTTGCATCCGAACCATCATTTAAATAATGATTCACCATATTGCCATCCACTCTAATGGTATTTTCTGCAGTGATATCTTTGGCTCCCAAAAGTTGTTGAGTCATGGTTGCTTGTTCAGCGTTTAAACTTGCTCCTAAGGACATCTTACCTTCTCTTTGAATCGTTGTTTGTTCATTCGTAACCGCAAGTGCATGCGGGACATTCATGATAACAGGATAACTAATCGTTGAAAATAATAAGGATCCAACAGCTATTCTAACAAATATCTTTTTGGTCACGTCAGTAAACCCCTCTCGAAATATTTACTTATAAAACAAGTGTAGCAAATATATATGAACTAAGGTATTGATTTGCTGTGAATAAAGTTTGAATTTTCTTAAAAAAACAAAAAAACAGTCCACGATTAGTGAACTGCTTACAAATGCTCTATGATATTGCTTTAAATATTACTAACATTTTGCTTCATTGGTGCCATAGGTTTCATAGATTTAACCGCCTCAACTGCTTGCGTAGCTTTTTCAGAGCGGATAATTCTCAATTCTATTTGCCCAATTAGGAAAGAAGATACGAGTGTTGTAATAAATGAAAAAACTAAACGACTTGGCGCGATATAAATTAATGATAACAGTAAAACAGCGCCATCGGTTAGTAAGTAAGCTTTGGCAACAGAACATTTCAGATTTTTTGAAATAGCTAAAGCCAAAGCATCATCGCCACCTGCTGCTCCACCTTGCGTTACAACTAATCCACAGCCTACACCAATAAATATCCCACCTACAACAGCTGCTATCAGTGGATAATCGTATAGACTCATGATAATTGGACCTGTCCAAAGAAAGAACTTATAAAAAATAGCAAAGAAACTAGAAGCGATAATTGCCTTCTTTAAAAACGGCCAACCTAATATAGAAAACGCTAAAGCATAACAGACTAAATCGAATATAAGACTCATGATAGACGGATCAAGGCCTAAAACCTTATTTGAAAATAAGACTAAGCCAATGACGCCACCTTCCGTTATTTTAGAAGGACCATGAACATTTACGAGACCAAACGCCATAATTAAACATCCCAAAGCAATAACAAATAACTCTTTTCTTGACTGCTTTATCTTGCTCAGCAACTTGCTTAGCACAATTTCACTCCTATTCATCATTTCGACAAGGAGTTCTCTACAACGCAAAAAAGACTGCGGTCGTAGGAAACCCTCGTACTTTGCAATCTTATGATGGTAGTTGATGCTTTTTTGTTTGCTGATTTTTTCTTATAAAAACTCTGAGCTTGCTATTATTCTTTTTAGCCTCCATAAACACCACATCAGGTATTTGCAAGGCTCTTTATCGAATAAGAGACATCAGATAAAAACTACAGGTTCAATGAACTCAGTAACCATCGAATTAAAATTCAACTACTATATTGTACCACAATTTAGTGTGAACGTATAGCCTTATTTTAAAGCCGCTAAGGCTTCTGCAGTGTGAATTTCCATTTCTTTAATTTCAACATAGTCAAATTCGATTGGGTCATCTGTTTCACTAATATGTTGAATATTGGTCATTTGGAAATACCAGCCCGTAAAGTCGTTAGCAATATTTGGGAATAAGGGTGTTAAAAATTCATCCAAAGTGATTAATGTCCCATTTTCACGATCTTCCAGTGTAAATTGAACATAACCATCGCCCCACTCTAATTTAATAAATTCATTCCGTCTTTTTTCAAGAATTTCCATTACTTCATTGGGTCCTTCTTCTCCCATATCAAAAACAAGTTTTTCAACATCATCAATTAGTTGGTATGAAAGTTGAGGAAACCACTGAGATATCTTATTTGTAGCAATATATTCAAATACTACTTCCAAGTCCGCATGAATTATTTCAGTTATTTGTTGATAAAAACCATGCTCATCTTTATAAAATTGAACATCCATTTGTATTCCTCCTAGAATTTTTAAGACATGACAAATTTTTGTTGAGCAATACAAATAATCCATACCACTCATTCATAGTATACAATTAAAATACTCAACATCATAATTTAACGATATATTCGGCCTTTTAGTAGATGATTTACATCGCGTTTTGATTGCTTCAGATTTTTACTTTCGCTATACTTACGGTATCAACAAAGGGATTTATTTAAAAAGGGATTAAAGGAGCTGTTAATCGTGATTGTATGGGGAACGAAAGGATATGCAACTGACTTAGGATCGACTTCCATTACTGCAGAATGTGCCAATTGTCATAATGTCGTTAATTTCCAAGCCCAAAAATGAGGACATAATTTTTCTTTGTTTTTTGTTCCGCTATTCAGTATAAAATCACAATATATTGTCCAATGTCCGGTATGCCAGCACGGATTTGAAGTTAGTAAGGATAAATTAAGCGACTATCAAATTAACGGATAAAAAGCCAAACAAATATCGTAAGTATCTCTCTTAACGGATACTTACGATTTTTATTTATTATTCATGATCACTTTCAAGTGGGTAAGCCATTTCAAACGCATGGAGTAATTCTCGCACTTGATTGGTTGACTCTGTCTCCATTAGTTGTAAACGTAAATCACTGGCTCCTCGAAACTCACGCACATAAATCTTAAAGAAACGACGAAGGGGTTTAAATAAGTTAGGATCGGTTTTGGTATATTGATCAAACAAATCTAAATGAAAACGGAATAAGTCTAATAACTCGGTTCGTCCATGGTCTCGTCCTTCTTTTTCAAAAGCAAAGGGGTTATGAAATACTCCGCGCCCAATCATCACACCATCGATTCCATATTTTTCAACTAGTTCCATCCCTACTTGACGGTTAGGGATATCCCCATTAATCGTTAATAACGTATTAGGAGCAATCGTATCTCTTAATTCTTTGATCTCAGAAATTAAGTCCCAATGGGCATCCACCTTACTCATTTCTACTTTTGTACGCAAATGAATGGAAAGATTAACAATATCTTGTTCAAATAAATGTCGCAACCATGTCCGCCATTCATTGATGTCGCGATGACCTAAACGTGTTTTAACACTGACAGGCAAGCCACCATCTTTAGCTGCATGAATTAAATCTGCGGCAACTTCTGGACGTAGAATTAAACCGGCACCGCGACCATGTTTAAAAACATTAGGTGCAGGACAACCCATATTTAAGTCAATTCCATCAAATCCCATGTCAGCCATTCCACGACTCATCAGACTGAAATATTCTGGTTTATCACCCCAAATATGAGCAACAATAGGATGTTCATCCTCTGTGAAAGTTAATCGACCACGAACACTTTCGATGCCATCAGGATGACAATAACTTTCGCTATTCGTAAATTCTGTGAAAAAGACATCTGGCTTTCCAGCTTGGCTAATCACATGTCTGAAAACCACATCCGTTACATCTTCCATGGGTGCTAATACAAAAAACGGCTTAGGTAAATTTTGCCAAAAATTCTTCACTTCTGTCATGATCGATTCCCTTCTTATACTTGATTCTTTACAGAAATCTTATTGTACCAAATTTATCGTTAAAATGAAAATAAGAATATCTTATTTAAAGACATTCTTATTCTTGAATTAAATCTTAGCGATATTTATATTTCATAAATTTCACGATAGAGCTTTTCACTTCCGACCGTTTCACGATCAATGGATTGGATATGGACATCCAAACTATTTAAATGTTTCATGACATCTTCTAACAATCCTGCTTTAATTCGCAATTGTTTTGGATTCACTTGTTGAATACCCGGTTGATTAGCACCAACGCTGACCGAGCGATCAACTGATAAGACATATTGGTCTTCTTCGAAATTTTGCAGTTGTTTATGGATGATTTTTCCTTGATTTAAGAAGAAAATTTTCTTTGTCATCCGATCAATCTCATCTAAATTATGGGATGACAGAATGACCGTTACATTATTTTCTTGATTTAACTTAATCATCAAATCACGAATACGAATTAAACTGGTTGGGTCTAATCCATTAAACGGCTCATCCAATAATAATACTTCAGGCTGATGAATAATTGCACAAGCAAATAACAAATGTTGCTTCATACCTAGGGAATACTCTTCAATTTTTTGATGTAAATAGCGATGATTCCCTACAAGCAGGCTAATCTCTTCAACTTTTGATATATCTAATTTGTGAGCATTCGCAATATAAGCTAAGTGGTCATAACCCGTTAGGTGCGGATATAAAACCGAATTATCTTGCATAAAACCAATCTTCCGGTACATATTAAAGTCTTGATTATCCACGTCTGCCATACTTACTTCACCCGCATCCGCTTTAATCAAGCCCATCATAATCGATAATAGGGTCGTTTTCCCTACCCCGTTTGGGCCAATTAAACCAACAATTTCACCGGTTGTTATATCAAAACTAATGTCATCGAGAATCACTTTATCTTTGTACTTTTTATTTAATTGGTTAACGTATATCACGTTTCTCATCCCTTCTAACAAGTATTTTGTTTAGAAACTCTAAAGTAAGGCTATATAGGATAATGAGCCCAATTCCAATATAAGGATTTAGCCAAGTAAAATTTTGTGTAAAAGCAGTTGTCCCAGTGAGGATATCAGGGATATTTATATAATAAAAGGGTAAAAATTGCATCCAAGCTTGAGGATAAATAGTAACCAAACTATAACCACCAACTAATATGACGACCGCAGCCGCTAACATGATCCAACGCTTCTTGATTAAGAGTGACATAAAATGCGTTAATTGATTAATAAACCACGTTAAGACAATCATCAACCCCACCCCTTCTAATAAATATCTCCATAATGGAACAATCATAAAATATTGTTTAAGTGATGGTATAGTAATATAAGGACTATCGGAACCCGCCTTATCTCCAATGACTTTAGCAATATAACGGACATATGGAAAATTCCAACTTCCCACTCCGTTGAGTAAGCTTCCCGTTAAGAAGACTAAGACAAAGGCTAGCAATACAATGACGACTGAAATGGTTAAACTTGCATAATTTTTATGTGTAAATACCGTTTGCATTTTTAAAGGTAGGACTTTAATGAAACGGATCGTCCGATTATAATCCCACTCTTTCACATAATTTGTCATAAAGAAGACTGCGACAATAATCCAAATAAATATATACATTTGCTTATTAATAATATCAACCGCTAAATTTAATCCCGTTAAATCATTATGTTCGAATTGACGTGCATTTAAATATTGTTCGAAATTATTAAAACTAATCCCCAGTGGCGGCTCATCTTCACCACTTCTTGGTGACTGCTCAT
The DNA here is from genome assembly GCF_052115865.1 of Fundicoccus sp. Sow4_H7. Taxonomy (NCBI): domain Bacteria; kingdom Bacillati; phylum Bacillota; class Bacilli; order Lactobacillales; family Aerococcaceae; genus Fundicoccus; species Fundicoccus sp. Sow4_H7. The sequence continues at coordinate 30,700 of NZ_JBQKME010000002.1, forward strand.
ATTTAGGTAAAAGTTCCGTTTTATAAGGTCCTCCAGGCAACACAAAGCCGATATCATGGTCTTCCTTCCAATGGAATATCGCTTCATTAATAACAGCATTGGGAACAAATATATGATTAGACATCGGAATTGTAGTCGAGTGTACAAAACTCCCTTGGACTTGATTATTAGGATTGGTAACAAATACTCGGTCTGATTCTAATAAACCTTTTTCATTCTCTAACCAAACATCATAATTTCCTGCTAGCGCTTCATTGACTTGTGCCAAGGTTTCTTCATATAGGGGAAACATTTGGTTATAGCTGTCTAACATAGTTTGATAACTTCTTTGTTCAACTTCAGACACATTATCAATGACCATCTCTAATAAGGCCGCATTTTCCAGCGCATCTTCATACTGATTATTAATAATTGTTCCAAACATTTCAGTTTTTTCTATAAATTGATTACGGCGTACCAGTTGCTCCTGATAAGCTACGGTTCCCATATAAACAGTTAATACAATTAAACCACTAATGGCATAAATAAAGGTATTATCACGTAAGAAGCTAATCCATTCATGTTTAACTAAAAAGCCTTTATTTAACTTTTGAATACCTTTGTAATGACGACTGCTTCGTGTACGACTAAACCAAGTTGGCAAGTAAATGACAAAATACCCAGCAATGAAACAAATGGCTAATGGTATCAGTAACAACATAGTGATTATTGTCGGAGAATGAATTTCGATAAAATATCGCGTATCCAGCCAAGCAAAAACATTCCATAATTGATAAAGATTTGGATTGCTTTGAACGATTATTAATGCAATAATCGAAAGAAAACCAAGTAATAAAGTATTGTTTAACATATTCGACCAGAAAATAGAAATAATATAAACTAGGAATAAGGCAACAAAAGTGATTAAGACAAACAGCACAATTCTTAAACCTAATAACTGACCTAAGGTTAATTCATGTAAGCCAAAAATGGATTGCTTAGCCATTGGAAAACTAAGTTGCGTTGATAATGATAGATCATCAAATAGTAAGTGTAATAAATAGCTAGCTAATACTGCTGAACCAATGTAAACCAATAAAACGAATGCAAAAAAGAAAAATTTATTAATAAATACCTTACTCCGCTTAATTGGCTGAACTTTCGTAAAATAAAAGCGATTTGTAAAGGTTTCTTCTAGTAAAGGGATACCAAAAAAGAAAATAAGTAAGAAAAGGACTGGTAGACTAAATAAAATATCAAAACTATTATTTAATACAAAAGCACTTAAGGTCGTTCGATTAGGATTTAAGACTCCTACATTATTTTCAACTAACCAATCAATCTGACTTTTTTCTTCGTGTATATGATTCATGTCGATCGTCTCGGAAGGATGTCCTAGTTCATCCAATTCAATCAGAATTCCCCAAATATCCCTTTTAGCCTGGTTAACCGTGTCCCATCGTTCATAATAAGAATCCGCACTATAAATAAATCGAGCTCTTTCTCCTGCATTCATTAATTCATCAATACGTAATTCTTCTTCAGTCGGTGGTAGTTCTTCTTGGTAAACCTCAATATTTAATAGACGATCAAAATAGTTCTGACTAATTCGCCAAGAAAAATCTGCCCGTAACGAATTTGCAACTCGCATTTCTTGTGAACGCTTATTTTCAGGATTTAATTGATGAAAAGCCGTAAGCGAGCCTACAACCAGTAACGGTACCAATAATAAAAATAACCAAACCTTTAGGTCTGAGAACTTCTTAAATTCAAACTTGAGTTGAAACACAAGACTCCTCCTTTATTATAATTTTATTCTAATTAGATTAATTATACTAATAGAATATAATAAAAGACAGACGTTTTCCGATTTATATTAAAATCGTATAAGATTTCTATGAAAATACATAGAAAAATCATAAGTAAGGCATAAAAATAAGAGGCTCATGTTTAATTTATAATAAATAATTTGCTTGAGAAACGAATGCACTTTTATGTACTCATTTGGAATTCGAGTTAAACTTTCTTAACTCGTGGAGGCAACGAACTTAAAAGTTTATATTGGTTGAAGAATCAATCCATTCAAAAAACGCCTGCTCCCTTTAACTCTAAAGGCGCACGCGTTCTAAATCTTCCTATTTACGAACTTCTTAAATCGCTCCTACAACCTCGTGTGGAACATAAAGTTCTTCTAAATAAGTGATGGCTTCGCTACTTAATTCGATATCAATCGCTCCCACTGCATCATTTAAATGACTTTCTTTTGTTGCACCAATAATTGGGGCAACGACCGATTCTTTTTGCAATAGCCATGCTAAGGCAACTTGAGAACGTAAGATGCCCATTTCATCGGCAATTTTGGCGACACGTTTTACAATTAATTGATCTTGTTCTTTTGTACGGTCATATTTTTCTTTTGCAGTTTTATCCGTATTAAATCGTTTAGTCTCTGCAGACCAATCACGGGTTAAACGTCCTGCTGCTAACGGACTATATGGCGTTACAGCAATCATTTGGTCATCACACAGTGGCATCATTTCACGTTCTTCCTCGCGATACAGCAAGTTCAAATGATTTTGCATGGAAACAAATTGAGTCCAACCATTTTTATCTGCCACATGTTGGGCTTTAGCAAATTGCCATGCATACATGGAGGATGCTCCGATATAACGGACTTTACCCGATTTAACGATATCATGTAAGGCTTCCATTGTTTCTTCAATAGGTGTATTGTAATCCCAGCGATGGATAATATATAAATCGATATAGTCCATTTGTAGGCGTTCTAAACTCTGATCCACTTGATGCATTAAAGCTTTACGTGACAAGCCTTGACTATTTGGCCCATCTTTCATCCCCATAAAAGCCTTGGTTGCCACAACAATTTCATCACGCTTTGCAAATTGATTAAGGGCCTTCCCTAAAATTCGTTCACTTGCTCCATATGAATAAATATTAGCGGTGTCAAAAAAGTTAATTCCTAAACCTAAAGCATGCTTAATGACTTTAAAACTCTCTTCTTCTTCAAGTACCCACTCATGAAATCCACTATTAGGTTCTCCAAAGCCCATCGCTCCTAAACAGATGGGTGAAACATCCATGCCGGTCCGACCAAACTTAACATACTTCATTACAGTTCCCCCTTAAAGAACAAATTCATTCCATAGAAAAAGCCCTAGCAACTGACTTACTTCAATATATCAAACTGATGATTGAAAGTAAATCTATTGCTAAGGCAGTGATATTTATTTAGAGGTTATTCGACATTTAAGGGTTGGGTTTCGAATTCAATATGGTCATCGACGAGTTTCACATGTACGATGGATTGCGGTGTAATATCACCTTTAATGATTCCTCTAGCTAGAGGAGTTTCAATTTCACGTGTGATAAAGCGCATTAACGGGCGTGCTCCGTAAATAGGATCATAACCATTTTCGGCTAACCATTGAGCGGCTTCCGGCTCTAGGTCTAATTCTATTTCTTGGTAAGCTAGGCGATTTTCCAAGCTAGATAGCATTTTATACACAATTTTACTCATATGATCCATGCTTAGCGGTGTAAAGAAGACAATGTCATCAATCCGGTTTAAAAATTCAGGTTTGAAGTGCGCATTTAAGTTCGCTCTAACCTGCTTAGCTGTTTCATCAGCAATTTTACCTGATTCATCCACGCCGTCTAAAAGAAGATGGGATCCAATGTTACTTGTCATAATTAAAACTGTATTTTTAAAGTCAACTAAGCGACCTTTGGAGTCAGTTAAGCGACCATCATCTAATACTTGTAATAAAATATTGAAGACATCTGGGTGGGCTTTTTCAATTTCGTCTAATAAGATAATTGAATAGGGATTGCGTCTGACAGCTTCTGTTAGCTGTCCGCCTTCTTCATAACCAATATATCCTGGAGGGGCACCCACTAAGCGAGACACATTATGTTTTTCCATATATTCAGACATATCGATACGAATCAAATGTGATTCATCATCAAAGAGTGCTTCAGCTAACGTTTTTGCTAATTCGGTTTTACCTACTCCTGTTGGACCTAAGAATAAGAATGAACCAATCGGACGATTTGGATTTTGTAAGCCAGCTCTTGAACGAAGAACCGCTTCAGATACTTTTTCAACAGCTTCTTCTTGTCCAATCACGCGTTGATGTAAAATCTCATCTAAGCGCAATAATTTTTCTCTTTCACCTTCAACGAGTTTAGTAACCGGAATACCTGTTAAACGACCGACTACTTTTGCAATGTCTTCATCGGTCACACTTTCTTGGGTGAGTCGTTGGTTATCTTTGAGTTCATTTTCATTTTCGAGAGCTTTTAATTCTTTTTCTAATGTTGGAATGCGGCCATGTCTTAATTCCGCTGCTTTTTCTAAATCATACTCTGATTCTGATTCCTCTAATTGGCGTCTAGCTTGTTCTAATTCTTGACGTTTATCAGAGACGGTCTTCATGGCTTCTTTTTCAATTTCCCAACGCATTTTAAGATTATTCGCTTCTTCTCTTAAATCAGCTAATTCTTCTCGTAAAATTTCAAGTCGTTTTTTACTGGCGTCATCTGTTTCTTTTTTCAAAGCAGCTTCTTCAATTTCAAGTTGCATTAGACGACGGTTAACTTGGTCCATTTCAGTCGGAACAGAATTCATTTCTACACGAATGGTCGCACAGGCTTCATCCACTAAATCGATTGCCTTGTCTGGTAAGAAACGGTCAGTAATATAGCGATTAGATAGAGTTGCAGCTGCTACTAAAGCATTGTCATGAATATTAACGCCATGGTGAATTTCGTAACGCTCTTTTAAGCCACGCAAAATACTAATCGTATCTTCCACTGTTGGTTCTTTTACCATAACCCGTTGGAAACGTCTTTCTAAAGCCTTATCTTTTTCAATATTTTCACGGTATTCATCCAATGTTGTAGCACCAATACAGTGCAATTCACCCCGTGCTAACATTGGTTTTAAGATATTACCTGCATCCATGGAGCCTTCTGTTTTCCCAGCCCCAACAATCGTATGAATTTCATCAATAAATAAAATAATTTGTCCTTCGGATTTGGTTACTTCATTTAAAACAGCTTTAAGACGTTCTTCAAATTCTCCACGATATTTAGCTCCCGCAATTAAAGCACCCATATCCAATGAAAAGATTTCTTTATCTTTTAAATTCTCAGGGACATCTTTACGAACGATCCGATGAGCGAGTCCTTCGATAATAGCCGTTTTACCTACACCAGGTTCTCCAATTAGAACGGGATTATTTTTAGTTTTACGTGATAAAATTCGAATCACGTCGCGAATTTCTTCATCACGACCAATGACGGGATCTAATTTGTTTTCTTTCACGGCTTTATTTAAATTAGTGGCATATTTTTCTAACGATTCATATGTTTCTTCTTGATTTTGTTTTGTCACACGTTCTCCTCCTCTCAGTTGTTCAATTCTATTTTGCATTTTTTCTTTTGTCACACCAATAGAAAGCAAAAACTTCGTTAATGGGTGTTGTGTCTGTTCATATAAAGCCAGCAAAAATGTTTCTGTTGCTAAATATTCATCTTGAAATGTTTGAGCAATTTGATTGGCATCTGCAAATAGCTGGCTCAAAGGTTGGCTTATATTCTGGCCATATTGAACCGATGTACCAGTCACGCTTGCTATTTTATCAATTTCATTTTCAATCAATTGTTTAAATTCACCGATTGGCGTATCTAAATCTTGATACAGTTGGTGGGCAAAATGATTGTCTTGTACAAAGATTAACCATAGATGCGGTATATCAATCATTTGATGTTTACGCGTAATAGCAACTTGCTGTGCCTGAGTTAAACTTTCTTGCATCGTTGTAGTCATTTTTTCAATCATCATTTCACATCCTTTATTTATTTTCATTTAGTCAAAATTGGTCAATAAAATCTAACCAAAAAAGAAAGCCCATCTAATTGAGCTTAATTACATTATACACCTTTAGTCAGGATTGGTCAATCATTTTATCTGATTTATTTATTTTTAAATGAACTTTCAGTTTGATAGGTTTCAAGATATAACTCCAAGGCAATACTATCAATATTAATACCCGAGTCATATCTGTATGCATCAAGTAAAAGTGGCTGGAAATACTGAATAAATGATTCAATAGCGCTTAAATGATGAATGACAGAATGATTATTTGTTTGTGACAGATATTGAAAGTAAGCTTCTTCAATGAGACTGTCTATTTTTTGACGGTCTTCTTGCATTAAATAAGGGAAACTCGTTCGTATATCTGTAGCGATTCGGGATGGATCAGCATATAAAAAGATATAGATTTGAAATTGATCCAAAAACGGTTTTGCATTTTCCGCTAAATTTACTGAATGTGTAATAAATTGTTTTTCTTTGGTCAAAAATATTTCCCTTTCCTTTATGCTCTAATTCCTAAGGCTATTTTGGCATAGCGACTCATTTTGTCAGGTGTCCACGCTGGATACCAAACAAATTCGATTTCAACATCTGTAATAGCGGCAATTTTTTTTACTTCACGATTGATGTCATCGACGATAACATCTACTAAAGGACAGCCAGTTGTTGTTAGCGTCATTTCAATATGACATATTCCAGCATCATCAATGCCGACATTATAAATTAATCCTAAATTAACTAAATCAATGCCTAACTCCGGGTCAATCACTTTTTCTAAGGCTTCATAAACTGTGGTTAATAATTCTTCATTTTTATCTAATAAATTCATTTTTTCTATCCTTTCCTCCATAATTTAAAGCGAATGTTTTTCTTTACAGGTCACTATTAGTCTAAACCTTCATCTAAGTAAATGAAAGTGATTTGTTAAATACTTATAAATTCGTTATAATTAAGCCTATCGAATATATCGCATACTTAAGGAGATAATAACTTTATGCAACAACATCTGATTGCCATTGATTTAGATGGCACAACCTTAAATAATCAATCTAAACTATCTGAATTAACGATACGTACGTTACGCCATCTAGACGAGCTAGGTCATCTTGTTTGTATTGTAACAGGCCGACCTTATCGAAACAGTGAACATATTTATCGTGAATTAAATATCCATGCCCCAATTGTTAATTTCAATGGTGCTTTGTGTCATTTTCCAAATCATAGTGGTTATATACCATCTTATCATATTGCTTTGGATCGTGAAATTGCCTTTGAATTGTTTGCCCACCAAAAAGAACTTGAGATAGACTTATTAATGGCTGAAGGACGTAACCAATTATTTACTTCTTCTATGAATTTGCCAGATAGTCCCTTTGATCCCTTTAATTTAGATCAAATCTCTAGACTATCTAGAGAATCTTTGACCTATAACCCGACTGCATTAACTGTTTTTTCATCTGACAATCGTTTAGATAATATCGCAAAAAACATTAATGAAAGATATGGTGATCAAGTTTCGGTTCGAACTTGGGGTGGACAACTACCCTGCTTGGAAGTTGTACGTAAAGGGATTAATAAAGCTGTTGGCGTACAAGCAATTGCGAATTTTCACCGTATTCCACAAGAAGCCGTTATTGCCTTTGGTGATGAAGATAACGATATCGAAATGATTGATTTTGCAGGACATGGTGTTGCCATGAAAAATGCCATTGATGAAGTTAAAGCTGTTGCAAATGCTCAAACGAACTTTACAAATGATCAAGAAGGACTTGCCAAATACTTAATTGAATACTTCGACATCAAATCTTCTGATTTATACTAATAAGCATAATAAAACCAACATTTCTGTAAAACGAAATGTTGGTTTTATAGTTATATTACTAATTGCTCATGCTTTCTTACATCTTCACGCATTTGGTTTTGTTGATCTCTATTTAAAAAGTTCCCCATAACTTTATTGGATTGAATAATATTAACAAAAGCACTTGGATCGATATCAGCTATGATTAATTGTAATGAATGAAGTTCGTAACGGTTGATCACAACCATTAAGACATCTCTCGATGCACCTGAATAACCACCGCGGCCATTTATTATCGTTGCACCACGCAAAAGACGTTCATGGATATTTTTTAGCATGGTTGGTGTTTTATCAGTGACAATGAAAACCGTCAATCGTTGATCATTCGTATGAATGGCATCGATCATCCAGCCAGCAACAAAAATAGCAATGATTGAATACAGGGCTACTTCCCAATTAAATAAGATACCTGAACCTACAATAATAAACAGATTGATGATAAATGTTAAAAATCCTACGTTCATCTCCATGACACGGGATAAATAGATGGTTAAAATATCAAGTCCACCACCGGATAATCCAAACTTAATCACTACACCTGTACCAACACCACCGATAACCCCACCGACAATGGCATTTAATAAGGGTTCTTGCGAAACATGTACAACAGGTATTAGGTTTGTCATGAGCGTCGTTAAAACAACGACTACGATTGTCATAATCGTAAAATGTCTACCTAGTTTAAACCATGATAAAAATAATAATGGGACATTAATAATAAAGTACAAATTGGCTGTATTCATTATATGTCCATAGGCGGTTTGTTCAGTAAAGTAAGTCAATAATTGAGCAATACCTATGGCACCACTACTATAAATATTTCCTGGTATGTAAAACATATTTAAACTGACTGCGAAACATGTAGCAGCAAATAAAGCAACTAACAACTGAAAAATAAAATTAGCTCTGGGATTATTGCTTAAATATTGGTTAATCACTCACTCACCTTCACTTTCTTATTCAGGACGAGTACCTAAGGTATTATCTAATTCCATTTTTAGATTTCGTGCAATTTTTGAGCCAAATACAATTGTCTCATATAATGGAGTAGCTTCTTCTGTCATACGCAATAAGCTTCTTAAGAAAATTTCACCATCTCCAGCTAAAAATAAGCTATAATAACCTGTTTTCATTTCATTTAATTCGTTAATTAATTCTAATGCTTCACCACGTTTATTATAGTCCATGACTGAATGGATATTTCTAAAGATAATTTGAGCATCAGATGAAGTTTTATCGGTATTTTGAATAATCACTTCAACTACTAATGCTAATTCTTTAGTTACTCTAATTTGAAAACGATATAAGTGGTGTCCATCTTCAATCTCTTGATAACTAGCTGGTAATTTTTTTTCTTTTAAAATTGCTTCGAAATTTTCTTTTAAAGACATGTCAAAACTCCTTTTAATTTTTTCATCGTACTTATTCAGTATATCAAATAAATCTATATACGCAAAAGGTTATTTATTTAACTTTTGATTTAACCAAGACACCGAGTCATACATTGTTTGTAAATAATTGCTAGCACCAAAATGTTCAATGGTTAAGTAACCTTGATAGCCTCTTTCGTTTAGACGATCTAAAATCGCAGGCATTTGAATCATCCCAGCTCCTACTGAGCTTGCATACACTTTATCTTTGTTCGGTAACACTGTCGGATCTGCACCTTCAACTACTTGACTAGTTCGGTCTTTCAAATGAACATGGACAATTCGGTCAACTAGTATTTCAAAGGCCTCTAATTCATCTTCCCCACTATAAATAAAGTTACCCGTATCAAAAGTATATTTTAGTTCATTTAATGCTTCACCAAAATATAATAAACTTGCAATATCTGGCATAACACTTTCATTAGAGTCAAAAGGTTCGATTGTCACAGTGATATTTTTAGTTTTGGCGTACTCAATTAATGACCGGAGTCCATTGACGCATCGTGTCATGACCTCATCTTTTGCTATATTATCTCTGAGAAAGCCTGGTACAATCAATAGCTTATCCACCCCTAATTCATCTGCAACATCAACGATTCGATTGTCTACTGTATCATCTATTTCAAAATGACAATGCTCAAAAATTGAACAAATTTCCATATTAAACATAGCTAATTCTTCTTTAACTGCTTCAATATCATCCAATTCTTGAATCCCGTACTCTAAGGCCGTTACACCCATTTGACTTAACTGACTTAAAATTTCTTGGCGTGTTTTGCTAGTTTGTCTTACCGCATCATTGATATGTGCGTTAAACATTGCAATTTTCATCTAAAAAACCTCCCTTTAATATTTCAGATACTTATTTATCTTTCATTATAGGCTAAATATAGTAAAGAGACACTTAATTTCTTAATTAAAATTTTCAGACGAAAAAACCAGCTGCTTTCTAGTAAAATTTACATAGAAAACAACTGGTTTATTTTTGACGCCTCGCGCCATTAAATATTTATTTACAAAAGATGAATTATCTTCCGCGCTCTTGGATACGAGCAGCTCTACCAGATAATTTACGGATGTAGTAAAGTTTAGCACGACGTACTTTACCTTTACGTAATACTTCAATTTTTGCAACACGTGGTGAATGAACTGGGAAAGTTCTTTCTACACCAACACCGTTAGAAATTTTACGTACAGTGTAAGTTTCGCTAATACCACTTCCACGACGTTTAATAACTAAACCTTCGTATAATTGAATACGCTCGCGCTCGCCTTCGACGATCATAGCGTGTACACGAACAGTATCTCCAGGACGAAAGTCAGGAACATCATCACGTAATTGAGCTTGAGTAATTTTATCAATAATTTGACTCATTTTCTTTCTCCTTTCAACAAATATTCTTAAAAAGATCAATCAATTTAGCGGAATATCGTTAATTAAGGGTCAGTAGACCACTTGTAATATTATACTAAAATATCATAAAAAGTAAAGACTAAAATAAGCATTTACTATATTTTTTCTTCTTGAATTGCTTTTAACCACTCTCTGTCTTGACTAGATAAGGCGTCTTCTTGAATTAAGTCAGGCCTTCTTTGCCAAGTTCGTCTTAAGGATTCGATTCGTTTCCACTCTTCAATTTTTTGATGGTTACCACTTAAAAGTACCTCAGGAACTTCCATGCCGCGATATTCTCTTGGTCGTGTATATTGTGGATGTTCTAATAAATTTTCTTGAAACGATTCTTGTACAATCGACGCTTGATTACCTAAGACTTGAGGAATTAAGCGAACCGTTGCATCGATCATGACCATGGCAGCCATTTCGCCATTCGTTAGGACAAAGTCGCCTAGTGACACTTCGTCAGTTACAAAGGAACGAATACGTTCATCATAACCTTCGTAATGCCCGCAAATGAAGATTAACTGATCTTCTTTTGACCATTCTGACGCAATAGCTTGATTAAATGGCTTGCCAATTGGATCGACCAATACAATACGAGTATTTGGCTTTTTATCAATCGATTCGAGCATATCAACAACCGGTTCAACACGCAATAGCATCCCAGCGCCACCACCATATAAATAATCATCCACATGGCCATGTTTGTTGACCGCATATTCACGAAAATTATGCGTGTTGATTGTCAACAATTCATTTTCTTGAGCTAAGCCTAATAATGAGATATTTAAACTTTGAAACATTTCAGGAAATAAAGTAAGGATATCAATTTGCATCATCAATAAGTCCTTCCATCAATTCGATAGTGACTAATTGTTTGTCCAAATCAACCGTTTTGACAACATCTTCAATATAAGGAATTAAAGCTTCTTTTTTACCAGCTTCTTTACGCTTAACCACCCAAACATCATTGGAACCAAGCGTTAAAATCTCTTTGATTTTACCTAATTGAAGCCCTTCGGTCGTTATAACATCTAAGCCAATAATTTGATGATGATAAAATGAATCATCTTCTAATTCCTCTTGCTGATCTTTATCTATCGTTAGCCAGGCATCTTTAAAAACTTCAACTTGGTTAATGTTATTGAATTCACGGAAAGAAACAAGATACGTCCCCTTATGTTGAATAATGGACTCAACATGCACTACTTGCATCAATTGATTATCTTTAACTATATTGAGTTGATTGCCCTTTTTAAAACGCTCATCAACAAAATCCGTTTCTGCAATAATTTTCACTTGACCTTTAATACCATGCGTATTAACAATCCGCGCAATTTTATACTGTGTCATTACTCCACCTCACTTCATTACCATTTACAACTCTTAAATAAATATCTCCGTTTGCTTTAAAAAAACTCTAGTCAGATATAAACAATCCAACTAGAGCTTACATTATTCGGTTGCATCCTCATTATCGTTAGCAATAACGACACGTGAACGTTTCCCGTCATTTGTGCGGATACTATAAATAATGGTACGAATTGCTCGTGCAACACGACCTTTTTTCCCAATAACACGTCCAATATCCTCTGGATTTAAATGAATATGATATTCAGTAAAATCAGCAGTATCCTCTATAACTATCGACAAATCTTCTGGGTAAGCGACCAAAGGTTCTATTATCGTCATCAATAAAGCTTCAATGTTAGGCATTTAATTACTTCCTTTACTTATTAACGATTTGTTACTTTTGTTTGCTTTCGTGGAATTTTTGCATAATACCTTGAGAAGATAATAAATTACGGACAGTATCTGATGGTTGTGCACCGTTAGATAACCATTTCATAGCTAAATCTTCTTCGATGTTTAAAGTTGCTGGTTCTGTTAATGGGTTGTATGTACCAATTTTTTCAATGATACGACCATCACGAGGACTTCTAGAATCTGCTACAACAATACGGTAAAAAGGAGATTTCTTAGAACCCATACGTTTTAAACGAATTTTAACTGACATTTTTTCACCTCCGAGTATTTCAATCACAATTAGATATTCTAGCAGATTTTTTTTAGGCTGTAAAGTCTTTTCCCTTTACAGTTAATTTTTTTACAACTTTTATCTGCGTTTACGTAATTTTTTAAGACGACGTTGAATTTTTTTCTCTTCGGCTTCTTTTTGCATTTGCTCAGGAGTCATAAAAGATCGTTCATTCATATTAGGCATGCCCATTTGGTTACCCATTCCGCCTTGCATTTGACTTAATTGGTTCATCATTTTACGCATGCCTTTAGACTTACCGTTAGACACTTGGCTCATCAAATCACGCATTTGATTAAATTGTTTGATCATACGGTTAACTTCAGCTAGCGACTGGCCACAACCAGCAGCAATTCTTCGACGGCGGCTTTGTGAAATAATGTCTGGATTCGCACGTTCTTCAGGTGTCATTGAATGAACGATAGCCTTCACACGATTCATATCTTTGTCGTCAATATCAGCTTCGTTCACGCCAGGTATATTACTTAGTCCTGGAATCATCTTAATAATATCTTTAATCGATCCCATTTTATTAACTGAGTCTAGTTGCTCAACAAAGTCATTAAAATCAAAAGAAGCATCTTTAATCTTTTCAGAAAGTTCAGCTGCTCTAGCCTCGTCAAAATCTTGTTGTGCCTTCTCAATAAGGGTCATCATATCTCCCATACCAAGAATACGGCTTGACATACGTTCTGGATAGAAGACATCTAGATCATCTAATTTTTCACCTTGACCCGTAAATTTAATCGGTTTGTCAGTAATCGAACGGATAGAAAGGGCTGCCCCTCCGCGAGTATCCCCATCTAATTTTGTAATTACGACCCCAGTAATCTCCAGAGCATCATTAAAGGCTTCCGCTACGTTAACTGCATCCTGACCAGTCATAGCATCGACAGTTAATAATATTTCATGCGGTTGAACAGCTTGTTTAATTTGACGCAATTCTTCCATTAACTCTTCATTAACATGTAGACGACCAGCCGTATCGATGATAACAACTTCATTGCTATTTCTACGCGCTTGTTCTAGTGCTTGTTTAGCAATATCAACCGGGTTAACTTGCGTCCCTAATTGGAAGACATCAAAATTTAATTGTTGACCAATGGTTTGTAATTGATCAATCGCAGCAGGTCGATAAATATCTCCTGCAACTAATAATGGTTTTTTATGTCCATTCTTTGTTAAATATTTAGCTAGTTTCCCAACAGTGGTTGTTTTACCTGCTCCTTGCAAACCAACCATCATAATAATGGTAGGTGGTTGTTTTGAAATATTTAATGGTACTTGTTCGCCCCCCATTAAAGCTGTTAATTCTTCATCAACAATTTTTACGACTTGTTGTGCAGGCGACAACGATTCAAGTACATCTGAACCTAGTGCACGGTCGTTTACATTTTTAACAAATGTTTTAACGACTTTAAAGTTAACGTCCGCTTCCAATAACGCCAAGCGGATTTCACGCATCATTTGTTTTAAATCTGCTTCTGTTATACGACCGCCTTTACCAACCTGACTAATCGCAGATTGTAGACGCTCTGATAGTCCTTCAAATGCCATATTATCCCTCTTATCTTTATACTACTTTATTCATCTAAATTTCTTAACTGCTTGACTAACTCAATCATTTGTTTATCTTCACTCATGGACTGTAATTCTTCCAATAATTCGATTCGCTTCAGCCTATTGGCATTCATATGTAAAGCATCTTCATAATTTTCTAAGAGTTTTTCACCACGGCGGATGGTATCAAGAACCCCTTGACGACTTATTTCAAATTGCTCGGCTATCTCACTAAGAGAAAAATCTTCCTCATAATAAAGAGATAACATTTCTTGTTGTCTAGTTGTTAATAAGGGCTTATATAATGAAAATAAGCGACCAAAATATACTGTCTTTTCAACTAACATAAGACACCCCTATTCTATTTTTATTTGATTAGTCATACAAGCTTCTACTATTTTATCATGTTTAAGATAGACCTACAAATAGCAATCGTATAATATGACTGCAAAAACCGAATGTTTAACAATATGGAAATACATATTGAAACATTCGGCATTGTATTTATTTATTTTTGTTCGATAACATCAGAAACTAAATTATACATATATTGTTCTGGATCAAATTGCTGTAAATCTGTGGCTTTTTCGCCCAGCCCAATAAATTTCACGGGTATATCCAATTCATAACGGATAGATAAGACCACGCCACCTTTTGCTGTTCCATCTAATTTCGTTAAAACAAGCCCAGTAATATCGGTAGCTTCATTAAATTGTTTAGCTTGAATCAGTGCATTTTGTCCTGTTGTTGCATCTAGGACTAAGAGAACTTCTTGTATCCCATTAGGATTTTCTCTTTCAATAATACGTTTCATTTTAGCTAATTCTTGCATTAAATTGGCTTTAGTCTGAAGTCGTCCAGCTGTATCTACTAATAAATAATCAAATTGCTCTTCATTAGCACGTTTGACCGCATCGTAAACAACGGCTGCTGGATCACTGTTAGCCTTACCTGTCACAACAGGGATATCTAAGCGTTCGCCCCAGACATTTAATTGTTCAATCGCTCCTGCTCTAAAGGTATCCGCTGCTGCTAATAAGACTTTATGGCCTTCTTGTTTCAAGTTATAACCAATTTTTCCAACCGAGGTTGTTTTTCCAACCCCATTAACCCCAACAAATAAGACTACCGTTGGACCATTAGGATTTTCACGGATTGCAACATTATTTTCTTCATTTTTCTCATAGATATTAACCATTTCTTCGAGAACAATCCGTTTTACATCTTCTTGTTTGCTTGCCCCTTCACGCTCAATGGCATCGCGAATCGCATCTGTAATGGCGATGGTCATATTAAAACCAACATCCGCACCAATAAATGCTTCTTCTAAATCATCATAAAACTCATCGTCAATTTCGCGAAAACTAGTAAATAAACTTGCGATACGTTCAGAAAAATTCTTACGTGTTTTTTCCATTCCTCTGTCGTAGGTCTCAAAGGTTATCTCAGAATCTTTTTGTTTTAATTCTTCTTTTACAACTTGGTCTTCACCAGTAAATGCACGTTTTATTCGATCAAATAATCCCATATTCTCACTCCTTTTTAAACTATCCTTACTATCCTAAAAAATGATGGATGGCATAACTCACACCAGCATTTTCATTATCAAGAGTTACAAAATCAGCTTGTTTTTTCACTTCAGGAATAGCATTCCCCATTGCGACACCAACACCAGCTAGGTTAATCATCGATAAGTCGTTTTCCTGGTCTCCAATTGCCATCATTTCTGACGGTTGAATATTTAACTTTTGACCTAATTCCTTCAATGTATTACCTTTATTAACGCCTTTTGCTACTATTTCAAGTAAGAAAGGCCGCGATTTAAAAACTGAATAAGATTGTAACAATCTGTCTTCAATTAAAGCTATCCTGCTATCCAAAAATTCGGGACTCGTACTAACTACAAACTTATTAAACACATGGTCATCATGGATTTGATTAAAATCTAAGACTTCTGACGGTAAATTGGTTGAAGTTCGTTCAATATAGTCTGATTTTACAGTCGTATGATCAGAGATTGGTTCATAGATGGTTGTTTGATCGATAATACTAATCGGTAAGCCAATCGATTTTAGTTGATAATACCACTCTAACACATCTGTTTTCGAAAGAGTATGTCCTACAACGACACTTCCATCATTTGCGGCATGTACTTGGCCACCATTATAAGTAATAACAAAATCATCTTTGGTGTTAAGGCCTATTTGCTCAACAAAGTCCTTCATAGCTAAATAAGGTCTACCTGTACAAAGAACAATTTTTGCACCTTTTTTATGTGCATAATGCAATGCTTCAAAATCTGCTTGTGAGATTTGTCTGCTTTCATTTAATAATGTTCCATCTAAGTCGATTGCTATAAGTTTAATCGTCATAAATCCTCCTACTCATAAACTGCTTCACTTAAGCGTACGGATGCGAGTTTTGAAATGCCTGATTCTTGCATAGTTACACCATATAAGACATCTGCATGTTCCATTGTACCTTTTCTATGTGTAATAACAATAAATTGGGTATTTTCAGTGAAGTTTTGTAAATATTGACCATAACGGTCAACGTTCGCATCATCCAGTGCTGCTTCTACCTCATCAAGGACACAAAATGGTACAGGTTTTGTTTCTAGAATAGCAAACAATAATGCAATCGCAGTAAATGCTCGTTCTCCACCAGAAAGTAAGGCGAGTTGCTGCTTTCTCTTACCCGGTGGTTGAGCGATTATGTCCACTCCAGTTGTTAACATATTCGATGAATCAGATAGTTTTAAAGTGGCTTCTCCACCACCAAAAAGCTTTCTAAAGGTTTTTTGAAATTGATGATTGATTTGATTAAAGGTTTCACTAAATCGTTTAATCACTTCTTTATCCATCTGATCCATCGTCGCTTGTAATTGACTAATCGCAAGCAATAAATCTTCTTCTTGTTCGGTCAAATGCTGATAGCGTTCATTCAGTTGGTCAAAATCTTCTATTGCAGCGATGTTTATTGGTCCGAGTTTTTCTATATCCGTTTTTAATTGGCGAATTGTTTTTTGAACTTTATCAACCGAATCAATAGCGGCAGCTTCTATGACAGCAGCTTCATAGCTTAATTGGTGTTCTTGATTTAAATAGTCAAGATGATTATCAATCAATTCTTTTACTTTTTCAACTTTAGCTTCTAGGCTGGTTTTTTGCTGATATAACTTTTGATTATCTTGGGTAAAATCATCCGATTTTTGTTCCAATTCGCGAATCATGAGGTTGAATTTTTGTCTATCTTGTCGAAGGTTTATCAGCGTTTCTTGTAAAGCAGTATTTTCTTGATTGGTTCGTTCAATTGATTCTTCTATTTCCTTCAATTGTCTGTTTAGTTCTTTTACATCCGCCTCATCTAATTGGCTAGCATTTAAATATTGGGTGATTTCTTGATTTAAATGATTTAACTGCTCTTCAATATTTGTTAATGATTCTTTTTGCTGACGTTCTTCAACCTCCACTACAGCAAGTTGTGTTGACGCTGACTGAATGGATTGTTCTAAGCTTTGAAGCTTCATACGTCGCTCTTCTTCATTAGTGGAATAATCACTTAACGTCGTATTTAACTTTTCAATTTGTTGACTCGCTTCTTCCATGGCTGACTCTAAAACTTTTATCTCAGATGATAATCTTTCTTTTTCATTCTCTTGCTCCATCAAATCGACATTTAAGATCATCAGTTGTTGCTGGATTTGTTTATATTCAGATTGCTGAAGAAGCAAGGTTTGTTCGCTAGCACGTAAATCTTGTTGGGCTTGATTCAATGTATAATTGAGTTGTTCAAGCTTTTGCTCCAATTCTGTAAAATTCTCTTCAATTGTACGCAATTGCGTTTCATACTGTTTTTGTGTTGTCAAAGCATTTTGATGTTGTTCCTCAACAGCTTTCAATTCTGTTTGCCTACTCAACATTGAATGGTTCTTTTGCTTTGATTCTCCACCTGAGATAGAACCACCCGCTAATAACACTTCACCTGCTAACGTTACAATTTTCACTTGAAAGTTTAACTGTCGTGCTAATGATTGTGCCGCTTCAATGGATGACATGATAAGCGTTGTTCCCAGTAAATTTTGGATAATCGCTTGATTTTGCTTATCGTATCGAACTAATTCACTCGCAAGCCCAATATATCCACTATGCTGCTGGGCTATTTGCAAATAGTTTTGATTCAAAAAACGTCCTTTTATGTTCGTTCGAGGTAAAAAAGTCGCTCGACCGGCACGATTTTGCTTTAAATAATTAATGGCAGAACGAGCAGCTGTATCGTCATGAACAACAATATGTTGCATCGATGCACCTAGTGCTTGATCAATGGCAACTTGAAAATCGATTGGAACCTCAATTAAGTCTGCAATTGTACCATCAATTCCTGTTAGTCGACCAGCATTTTTCATAACAGCTCGAACACCTGAATAATAGCCAGTGTAGTCTGATTGCATCTGACGTAATGAATCTAGTTTTGAACTTAGATTATTCATCAGACGTTCATGTTCAAATAAAGTTCTTTGAACAGTCGTTCTTTCTTCTCTTTTTGCTTGAAAATTTTCTGTTAAGTGTTTAACTTGTGCCTGTATTTCGTTTAAGTGTTGTTTTTTTACCGACAAGTCCTTTTCACTCTCAATTTTTTCTTGTTCGCTTTGCTCTAGTCGAGTTTTGTGATTCAATTGATTGGTGTGCATTTTTTCGATTTGAAGGACTAACTTTTCAATATCATTCTGGTTTTGCTTGAATTGATTTTTAGCCGTCGCTTCTTTTTGATACCAATCAATCATTTCGGCACGAATAGCATCCGCTTGTTCTTTACCAAATTCAGTAAATAACTCTTTTTGTGTATGTAATGCCTTGACTTCTTCTTTTATCGCATGTCGATTCTCTTGAAGTTCTTTATAGTTTGCTTGTGCCTGTATCAGCTGTTCTTCAAAATCTTCTCGACGCTTTAATTGCGTCTGATAGTGTGCAAATTTTTCTTCATTGGTATTTGTTTTAAAACTAATTTGTTGACTTAAAATTTGTTGCTTGGCTTTGTTTTGTTCTAAAAATTGAACTTGCTTTTGAAAATGATCCGCATTTTCATCTATGGTTTGTATCAAGTCTTCAAGTTCATTTTGCTTAATTTGTAAGCTTGATTTAGTTTCAAACAATTGTTCTTCATTATTTTGGATTTTTTGATTTACATCCAGCAATTTTGCATCCGCATCATGCCATTGAACACGATAGCGATCAATTTGATGTGTATATAAAGCAACTTCTAATGAAGATAATTCTTTTTGTTTTTCTTGGTAAATGAGTGCCGCTTCACGTTGTTTTTTTAGTGGTTTTAATTGACCACTTAATTCATGAATAATGTCTTTCACGCGACTCAAATGATCAGCCGATTTATTTAATTTTCTTTCCGCTTCTTGTTTACGAACTTGATATTTTTGGACGCCAGCAGCTTCTTCAAAAATAGCTCTTCTTTCTTCTGGCTTATTCAAGAAAATATTCTCAACTTTACCTTGCGATATCATAGAAAAATTATTTTTACCTAAACCAGAATCCAATAGCAAATCAACAATATCTTTTAAACGGCAGCTTTCATTATTAATAAAATAACTACTTTCACCATTTCGATTATAGCTTCTAGTAATACTAATCTCACTAAAATCATAATCCAAATAGCGATCTTCATTGTTCAAAACAATGGTAACTTTTGCCAAATTAACGGCTTTACGCTGTTGCGTCCCATTGAAGATAACATCTTCCATCTTACTGCCTCGCAAGCTTTTAGCCGATTGCTCGCCTAATACCCATCGGATAGCTTCTGACAAATTACTTTTCCCACTACCGTTGGGTCCAACGACGGCTGTTATGCCTTTATCAAACTCTATAACTGTTTTATCTGCAAATGACTTAAAGCCAGTCATTTCAATTCTGCTTAAGTACATTAATTACCTGACCTCTTTCGTCAATATGTTCAAAACCATTTTTTGCAGCTAGCATTTCAGCTGTCTTTTTATTCTTTCCAATCCCAACTGATACTAACTGATTATTGACTAGTAAGCCAACTTTAAATTCTTGATTATGGGGTGGTCCCGATTGGCTCAGCAATTTGTATTGAATTAACACACTACCTTGTTGCTGAACCAATTCTTGAAATAATGTTTTATAATCGACTGTAATTCTCTCAATTATCATTCGATGTTTTTCAAACATGACTTTTTTTAGAAATTGAGCTACTTTTTCTAATCCTTGATCAAGATATAAGGCCGCTAAAAAAGCCTCAAAACAATCCGCTAGGATTGAATCCCTTTGATTACCCCCACTAGCTAATTCACCCTTACCTAATTGTATAAATTGGTGAAATTTTAAGCCTTTAGCTAAATAAGCTAAACTTGCTTCTTGAACGAGTTGTGCCCGCATTCTTGAAAGATTTCCTTCAGGTTCGTTAGGATATTGTTTATAAAGAAATTCACTGACTAATAATTCAAGAATGGCATCTCCTAAAAACTCTAACCGTTCATTATGTTGTAAACGACTATTTTTTTGTTCATTAACAAATGAAGTATGATTAAAAGCCGTAATAAATAATTGTGCTTGTGATATAGGGCTTTCTAAAATGTTTTCTAAATGCTGGATTAATTTCGACATAATGACCTCCTTCCAAACTCATGTTATACTATTTTATCACGTTTAGAGACAGCATACAAAGTTCTCCTAATGTTTTTCTATGCATAAAGAAAAACAAGACTCTCTGCAAATCACAGAGAGTCTCATTTTATCCTCTAGTTAAATCTAGAGTTATTGTTAATTTTATTATTCAGCGAATGGTTGTTCAGCTGTTAGACCAATTTCAGTCCAGTTTACATCTGTTCCAATAGCCATATCGTAACCTTTAACACGGTT
Organism: Fundicoccus sp. Sow4_H7; assembly: GCF_052115865.1. NCBI lineage: Bacteria > Bacillati > Bacillota > Bacilli > Lactobacillales > Aerococcaceae > Fundicoccus > Fundicoccus sp. Sow4_H7. The sequence continues at coordinate 51,759 of NZ_JBQKME010000002.1, forward strand.
ATTAACTGCCATTAAGCTGTAACGGTAAAGTGTTGGAATTGTTGGAACTTCATCAATCATGTATGCTTGCCAATCATGGAATGCTTGTTGACGAACTTCTGCATCAAATGCATCTTCTGATGAAATAGCTGCAAGTAAAGCATCGTGTTCTTCAGTTACAAAACGTGAATAGTTAAATTGTGCATCACGGCCGTAAAGTCCTGAAGGATTTGGATCTCCACCAGTACCAAAAGCAGCTTGGAATACATCAATAGCTGGGTCATCTGCTTGTACACGTTCGTAGAAACTATTCATTTCCATTAATTGACCATCAACTAATTCAACATTGACTCCAATTGCTTGCCATGATTGTAGGTAATATTGCGCTAATGGTTCAGCTGTTTCCCCACCTGACATAGAAGCAAAACCTAATGTAAATGGTTCACCATTTGGATCTTCAACAAATCCATCACCATCATTATCAACAAATCCTGCTTCATTTAATAATTGAACAGCCATTTCTGGATTGAATGGATATCCTTCGATATCATCAGCATGGTAATCAGCAAAGTTTGGCGTAATATGTGTATTCGCACGAGTTCTTAAACCACTATAAAACTCAGTACCAACAGCATCATTATCAATTGCATAAGCCATTGCTTGACGTAATGCTTTATTATTTGTTACACGTGAGTCGTCCATCACATTTGTACCATTTTCAGCATCAAATGTTCCAAGTTTAAAACCGATGTATGTCATCGTATTTTGTAATTGACCTAAAACTTGCATATTAGTTGCATCCGCAAATGTGTCATATTGATCTGCTGGTAAAGCTGCAAGGTCATAGTTACCTGCACGCATTTCAGCAACCGCTGATGTCGCATTGACAACTTCTAATACAACTTCATCAATCAATGGTTTACCACGATAGTAATATTCGTTCGCTTCATAAGTAACGGCTTCGCCAGGAGTGATATTAGTTACTCTAAATGGACCAAATCCTACTGGATTTGTACGTACATATTCATTGTCTTCTAATTCAGCTACAGGAATATCGCCTAAAAGGTGTTCTGGTTCAACATAACTTGAAACCCCTCCACCTGCTTGTAACATTGAATTGTTAAAGTCAATGTATGTGACAACTAATGTATAATCATCTACACGTTCTAAACCTGAAATTTCTTCAGCTTCACCATTGTGATATTCTTCCATACCTACAACGTTTTGGAAATCTTCACCATAACGGATACCAGTATAGTCTGGGTGACCAACAACATAATATGGGAAAATAACATCATCAATTGTTAAAGGCTCACCGTCATCCCATTGTGTTCCTTCAGGGATTGTGATTGTAACTTGTTTGTTTTCTTGGTCAAATTCAATGTCAGCAAAACCAGAGTTATCAACTTCAAAGTTTTCATTGTAACCATATAAACCTTCGTTGAATAATTCAATAATTGATCCATCTGGGCCAGCTGTATAATACATATTGTTTAGTACGCCAGCAAAAGGATCCCCTACTAAAGCGTAGTATAGAGTACCACCTTCGATAACTTCGTCATCATTTTGAACGACTGTACTAAATTCTGGTAAGGCAGTTTCTTCTTGTGCTGAGACCGTAGCAAGTGCAACTTGTGACAAGCTTGAGCCTAGTGTCAAAGCTGACGTTGCTAACGTTGCATACTTTGTTAAACTTTTTCTCATTAATGATTTCCTCCAATATTTAAATATGTAATACATGATAAATCAATTAATGATGATTTGCAAATATAATATATTTAAATATTAAGTTTTAATGTTTATCACCAAATGTTAATCAATATAGCGTAAACAAACCGTTTGTGTAAGTATAAAATTATATGTCATGACTGGCTAATGGATTAAGTTATTAATTTTATTAGTTTTCAGAAATAGAAAGGTATAATTGTTAATGATAGAACAAATATTGATGTTTATTGTTTGTTAATCAATACTTTGACTGACATTAAAGACTTCTATTGTCGGTCTACGGATGTATTCACTGACATTAAGTGCACAGCATTGCACTCCTCAACTGCTGATAATTACCGACAAAAAAACAAACAGAAACCACTCTCCCATAAAAGAGAGAGTGGTTTCTGTTTGTTAGATAGCTGGAAGCTTTTGTCCCAGATAATTTTTAATCTAATGATTTATTTTATTCTGCGTATGGCTCTTCAGCAGTTAAAGTAATGTCAGCCCATGAAACATCCGATCCGATTGCCATGTCATAACCTTTCACTCGGTTGTTAACACCTACTAAAGCATAACGATATAATGTTGGGATGAATGGAGCTTCTTCAACAATATATTCTTGCCAGTCAGAGTAAGCTTGTGAACGGTAATCATCGTCTAGAGCTTCACTTGAAGAGATACGAGCGATTAGCTCATCGTTTTCTTCAGTTGCCCAACGAGTATAGTTGAATAATGAGTCACGCCCGTATAGACCTGAAGGGTTTGGATCCCCACCAGTACCCCAAGCACCTTGGTATACGTGGATTGCTGGATCATCTGCTTCAACACGGTCGTAGAATGAGTTGAATTCCATTAATTGACCATCAACTAATTCAACATTAATTCCAACAGCTTTCCATGATTCCATGTAGTATTGTGCTAATGGCTCAGCGGTTTCCCCACCTGACATAGAAGCAAAGCCTAATGTGAATGGCTCGCCATTTGGATCTTCAACAAATCCATCACCATCATTGTCAACAAAACCTGCATCAGCTAATAATTGTGCTGAACGTTCTGGATCGTAGTAGTATCCTTCTACATTTGGATCGTGGTATGCGTCAAAGTTTGGTGTAATTGGTGTGTTAGCATTCATACGTAAACCTGAGTAGAATTCTGCACCTACAGCATCGTTATCGATTGCATAACCCATTGCTTGACGTAAAGCTTTGTTAGCTAATACTAAGCTATCATCCATAACAACTTCACCTAAGTCAGCATCCCATGTACCTAATTTAAATCCAATGTAAGTATATGAGTTTTGTACTTCACCTAAAATTTGGAAGTTAGTTGCATCAGCAAATGTATCATATTGATCTGCTGGAAGTGAAGCAATATCATAGTTACCAGCTTTTAATTCAGCTACAATTGATGTTGCATTAACTACTTCTAAAACAACTTCATCTATTGGAGGACGACCTTTATAGTAATACTCATTTGCTTCAAAAGTAACAGCTTCACCTGGTACGATTGAAACTAAACGGAATGGTCCGTTACCAACTGGAGTAGAACGTACAGCATCTGCATCTTCTAATTCAGCAACAGGGATTTCTCCTAAAACATGCTCAGGTTCGATGTAGTTTGGCACACCACTCGCTTGTAACATTGAAGGAGTAAATTCAATGAAACTAACAGTTAATGTATAGTCATCCACACGGTTTAATCCAGAAATTTCCTCTGCATCTCCATTGTGATATTCTTCCATACCTACAACGTTTTTGAATGAGTCACCATAACGAACACCAGTATAGTCTGGGTGACCGATTACGTAATAAGGGAAGATTACATCATCAATTGTGATTGGCTCGCCATCACTCCATTTAGCATCTTGTGGAATAGTATATGTAACTGATTTTTCTTCTTCATTGAATTCAACATCAGCGAATCCTGAGTTATCAATTTCAAAACTTGAGTTATAACCATATAAACCTTCTTGGAAAAATCCAATAATAGTTGAGTCTGGCGAACCAGTATATAACATTGAGTTTAAAACACCCGCAAATGGATCTCCAACTAATGCGTAACGTAAAGTACCACCTTCAATTGATTCTTCATCATTTTGTACCACTGTTTCAAATTCCTGAATACCTTCAGCAGTTTCACCATCTTCTTGAGCAAGAACCGAAGTAGCTGGTCCAACTAATGATGCACTAGCAGTAAAAGTTGTAGCTGTTAAGGCTAAAAATTTCTTTAATGACTTTTTCATTTTGTTCCTCCATTACTAAAAATTGATGTTGCAACTAACAACTAATTGTATTATAACTATAAGATTAAAAAAAATCAATAGTTAAATTAGAATTTATTCATATATATCTCATATTGCATTAATTATCACCCATTTTTATCATTTGTTATTAGTTTTAAATACTTTTAATGCTTTAAAATCCACAAAATTAGCTCATAAAAATAAAAAACAGTTTAGGCTCATTTCTAAAATAGAAAGAATCTAAACTGTTTTTAATATACATCTTAATCATTTTAATATTGATTTGATCAAATACATTTATTTTGAAATTAACCTAAACGTTGACGGGAGTCAGCTGCACGTTTGAAGGCTTGTCCAATATAGTTAACACATAACATCATAACAAGTACGAGTAAAACAGCTGGTAACCAAACCCAAGTTTTATTTTCAATAACATCCGGACTATTAGCATATCCGATTAAAGTTCCTAAAGAAGGTGTTCCAACCGGTAAACCAAATCCAAGGAAACTTAATCCAGTTTCAATACCAATATTCCCAGCAAAGCTTAATGTTAAGTTTGTAATAATCAACGAACTCAAGTTTGGCATCACTTCTAAGAACATGATCTTCCAATCTCTTGTTCCAAGTGTTTTAGAAGCACTCACATAATCTTTCGAAGCTTCACTTAGTGTAGCAGTTCGAATTAGACGCGTAATACTTGTCCAACCAAAAGCTGAAATAACCCAAATTAATGTCCAAACATTAAATCGTCTAACAATTGTTACAACTACAATGATAATCATGGTTGTTGGTAAAACCATCAAGAAGTCAACAATACGCATTAAAATATCATCAACAATTCCACCATAATATCCTGAAATAATTCCTAAAGATATTCCAATAATACCTGTAATGATCGTGATCATCCAACCAATAAAGAGTGAGTTTCTTGTTCCTACAATTAATTGTGCAAGAACATCACGTCCACCTTCGTCAGATCCTAGAATATAACCATCTTCCCCAGGAGGTGTAAAACGATTAAAGATATTTACACGTGTTGCTTCATCAATATTGAGAAAATAAGGAATAATAAATACCCCGATAACAATGATCGCTAAGATAAAGACTGCTCCTAAAGCAATTTTATCCTTCATAAACTCACGACGAATAACTTCGAACCCCATCGGTGGAGCGGAAACTTCTTGAGTATTAGTATCTTGTTGCAAATTTAATTGATTCTCTTCCATTCTGCTACCTCCTTAGTCGATTCTTATTCTAGGGTCAACAAATACCATGATAATATCTGATAAAAGTGTACCTAACAAGGTCATTAGTCCAAATAGAAGTACTAAAGCCGTCATAACACTAAAGTCACGTTGGTTAATTGAACTAATAAATAATAATCCCATACCTTGATAAGTAAAAATTGTTTCCGTAATTGTTGCACCAGAAATTAAACCTGTAATGGTGTAACCCATAAATGCTGCAATTGGTAGCATGGAATTTCTAAAGATATGTCTAGTATAAACTTTACCTTCTGGAACCCCTTTTGCACGAGCTGTACGTACATAGTCTTGAGATTTAGCATCAATGATACCTGTTCTCAAGTATTGAATTGTACTTGTCGTACTAATCAAAGCTAACGTCATTGCTGGCAAAATCATATGATTCAAGCGAGATAATACATAGTCAATTGTACCAGGGCTCACTTGTGATCCAACAGTACCACGAGTTGGGAACCAACCTAGAGTATAACCAAATAACCAAAGCATCAATAAGCCTAAAACAAATGAAGGTACTGAATAACTTAAAAAGTTATAAAAGTTAACTGCTTTATCAATCCATGAATTTTCATAACGTCCAGACAATAATCCTAGTGGTAATGCAATTAAATAAGTAAGGATCGTCGTCAATAATGATAACCATAAAGTTGGCCAAATACGTTGTTGAATGATTTGCGTAACAGGCATACGATATTGCCAACTACGTCCGAAATCTCCTTGAAGAATTCCACTAATCCAATCAACATATCTTTCTGGCCAAGGCTTATTCAAGCCTAATTGCTCACGCATCGCTTCAATTTGCTCAGGACCGATCGTTGGATCGATTAAACCAGTTAAGGCATCTCCTGGCATTAAAGCTCCTAAGGTAAACACGATAATACTTAAGATGAATAATTGCGGAAGCATTAAAAGAATTCTACGAAATATTGTTTTCCACATATTATATAGCACCTCTTTCTACTACAGATGAAACATTATCCAAAGCTACTTTATGTGTATCTGAAATAGGTTTTAAGTCATAAACGCGACCTTCTTCAGTAAAATATTTAGCAGCATTTTCATGGTATTCTTTTTCAACACGAATACGATTTTCTTTATTGCTCTCACGATTATTCGGATTGATTTCTGGAATAGCAGATAAAAGACGACGCGTATAAATATGTTGTGGGTTATCATAAATATCTCTGTTTTCACCGTATTCAGTGAAACGTCCACGATACATAATGGCAATTTCATCACACATATGACGAACAACACCTAAGTCGTGTGAAATAAATAAATAACTAATCTTATACTCATCTTGAATTCTCTTCATAAAGTTTAAAACTTGCGCTTGAACAGATAAGTCTAAAGCTGAAACAGGTTCATCGGCAATAACCAATAAAGGATTAATGGCAACAGCTCTTGCAACACCGATTCTTTGTCTTTGACCACCTGAGAATTCATGCGGATATTTACTTAAGGCTTCTTCAGTTAATCCAACGATTTCAAGTAACTCAATACTTCTTCTTCTTTCTTCATCAGGAGTTAGATTATCGAAGTTACGCATTGGTTCAGCTAATACATCTTTAATTCTACGTTTAGGGTTAAAACTAGACATAGCATCTTGGAAAATCATTTGAACATTCCGTCTATACTCTGAACGACGGTCACGCGCTTCGCTCGATACATCTTTACCTTCATAGAAAATTTGACCAGAGGTAATTTTTTCTAATCCGATAATAGACTTACCAATTGTTGATTTACCAGAACCAGATTCACCTACTAAACCGTAAGTTTTTCCTCTTTCAAATTCTAATGAAACACCATCAACAGCATAAACATAATCCGTCACTCGATTGAAGAAGCCGCTACGAATTGGATAATGTACTTTTAAGTCTTTAATTTCTATAAATGCCATTACACCACAACCTCCTCATCAAATTCAAAGTGTTCGTGACATGTACAACGAACAAAGTGTCCAGGTGCTACTTCATGTAAAGTTGGATTCTCTTCGTGAGCAGATGCATCTACCCATGGGATACGAGAAGCAAAACGACATCCTTTTCTCGGCAAGCGAGTAAGTGGTGGAACCACACCTTGAATAACATGTAATTCACCCGTTTTATCATCAACCATATCATTAGATTGTGGAATCGAACGAAGTAATGAACGTGTATATGGATGTTTTGGATTATTGAATAGCTCATGTACAGGGGCAATTTCTACGAATTGTCCAGCATACATAACCGCAACACGGTCAGCTGTTTCAGCAACAACACCTAAGTCATGCGTAATTAAAATAATTCCTGATTCAGTTTCTTCTTGAATATCATTTAATAAGTCCAAAATTTGTGCTTGAATCGTCACATCTAGAGCAGTTGTTGGCTCATCAGCAATAATAATAGGTGGTTTACATGCAAGTGCAATCGCAATAATAACCCTTTGTCTCATACCACCAGAAAGTTCATGTGGATATTGTCTCGCCATACGTTGAGGGTTCGCAATTCCTACTTGATCGAGTAATTCTAATACACGTTTGTGTCTTTGTTCTTTATCTAATTTTGTATGATAATATAATGCTTCTGCAATTTGATCCTCAATTCTCATTAAAGGATTTAAAGACGCTAATGGATCTTGGAAGATCATTCCAATATCATTTCCACGTATATCATTGTAGCGCGACTCATTAAAATTAACTAAGTTTTCATTTCGATAGTTAATTTCACCTGTTATCCGTGTGTTTATAGGATTATGTAAGCCTACTATACTAGTGGCTAAAGTACTTTTTCCGCAACCTGACTCACCAACAATAGCAAGTTTTTCATTTTTCATTAGTTGAAAAGACACACCGTCAACAGCATCAAAGTAATCATCTTTGATTCTAAAGCCAACGTGTAGATCTTTTACATCTAAAAGTATTTCATTATTGTTCATCATTTGCCTCCGTTCTGAAATTTACTAAGCCATAACAGCTATGACTCTTTGCTGTATTGACCTAAAATTAGTCGCGTAATTGTTCTATATACTGAACTGCATCTTCGATACTATTCAATTCTTCAATTTTTTCATCTTCAAATTGAACCCCGAATCGATTTTCTAATTCCATGACTAATTCCACCACATCCAGTGAGTCAACACCTAAATCATCGAAGGTCATTTTTTCAGTTACTTTTTCTTCTTGAACACCAAAGCGTTCTACAATCATTTTTTGAACAATTTCAAAAGTTTCATTATTGGCTGTCATTATTACACCTCCAGTTTATTAAGCTGTAGCTTATAGTCATTCACATATTCTACAATTTTAATATTAAAATGTCTACTCAAATATTAACATTCTAATTGTTTTTTAACAATGCGAAAAGTTAAAATTGTTATTTTTCTGCTTCAAAATAATCTGATATCTCTTTTATAACGTCAGTTTGCACAACTTTTCTTGCTTGTCGTATCGCATTATAAAAAGCTTCTGCATTCGATGAACCATGTGCTTTAATAACGGCCGCTTTTACTCCTAAAAGTACTGCTCCGCCTTCTTTAGTATCATCAAAATTATCTCTTAATGCTCCAAGAGCATCTTTTACAAGCAATCCACCTAATTTAGCTTTAACACCAGAATTTAATAAAACATTTTTAAGTGCTCTAAAAATATTTCTTGAAGTTCCTTCTAACGATTTAAGAATAGCATTACCTGTAAAACCATCGACAACCGCAATATCAACCAAGCCATTTAAAATAGTACTTGCTTCAATATTGCCATGGAAATTCAGTTGTGCATCATTTTTTAATAATTGATAAGCTTGTTTAGTTAATTCATTTCCTTTATTTTCTTCAGTTCCATTGTTAACTAGACCAATTCGAGGATTTTGAATATCAAGTACTTTTTTTGCATAATAATTCGCTAAAATAGCAAATTGATGAAGGTTTTCGACTTTCGTATCAGCATTTGCTCCAGCATCCATTAAAATTAAATGCTTATGTTCATCTGAAAATGTTGGTAAAATAGGCATCAGACCTGGGCGGTCGATATTTTTAATTCTTCCTACCACAAGCAAACCTGTAGCCAATAAACCACCTGTATTTCCTGCTGACACAATCGCGTTTGCTTGACCTTCTTTAACAGCTTTTGCTGCCACAACCATGGAAGCGTCTTTTTTCCTTCTTACAGCTTTAACAGGTTCATCTTCACCTGTTATCACTTCCGTTGTATGCATGACCGTTACACGCGGATTAACTTTTAAATATTGGTTTATTTGTTGTTGATCTCCAAAAAGTTGAATTTCTATATCATCAAATGCCTCAATGGCTCGATTAACACCTTCAACAATTGCTTGGGGAGCATTATCTCCACCCATTGCATCTACTGCAATTGTAATCATAAGATTAACCTCCTATATATCGTAATAATGGATTTATTATACCTTAACAATGAATAGAAACAAAGTTAAGCTTAGTGAGTTATTTATTTAAAAGGATGATAGATTTAACCATCAATTATGCTTCTAGTTTTTGATGCGTGAGAAAATCATTTAGCATTTTCCATTCATCATCGGAAACGAGATAAGGATGACGGATTAGGTGATTGACTTCGTTTTGCGCCACATTTAAAATCGTTTGATCTTCTATAATATTGGCGTAGTGAAATGTTGGTAACCCACTTTGTTCTCTTCCTAATAAATTTCCCATGCCGCGTAATTTCATATCTTCTTGGCTAATATAAAAGCCATCTTGACTCTCACACATTATTTCTAACCGTCTTTTCCCATGTTCGGTTGTAGGGTCTCCAATTAAATAGCAATACGATTGAAATGTACTTCTTCCGACGCGTCCTCTCAATTGATGTAGTTGAGCCAAACCAAAGCGCTCGGCAGACTGTATAATCATCATCGTCGCATTGGCAACATCGACACCGACTTCAACCATTGTTGTTGCCACTAAAATCTGCGTGCGGTTTTCTGTAAAATCTTCCATAGCTGATTGCTGGGCAACTTTATCCATTTGTCCGTGCAACATTCCAACCATTAATTCAGGAAAAACAACCTGTAAGCTACTCACGGTTTCTAAAACATTTTCAACAGATTCGAGCGCTTCTGAAGTTTGAATCAAGGGCAATACATAATAGACTTGAAAACCTAATTCAATTTGTTCCTTCATATGCTGATAAACTTCATCTAAACGGTCTGCTTTATACCACTTAGTTATAATTGGTTTTCTACCTTTAGGCAATTGCGCAATCGTTGAGATAGCCATGTCACCATAGATAGATTGAGCTAAAGATCTTGGAATAGGTGTTGCTGTCATTTGGAGAAGGTTCACTTCTGCTTCTTGGCTATTTCGATCAATCAATTGTTGCCTCTGTTGAACACCGAAACGATGTTGTTCATCAATAATAATGAGTCCTAATTGAGAAAACACAACGGTATCTTGCAATAAAGCATGTGTTCCAATAACTAACTTCAATTCTCCAGAAGCTAAACGCGAAAGGACTTCTTGTTTTTTTGGTTGAGGCATCACACTAATTAAATATTCAACATCTAAATTATATTGTTTAAACAAATGATTGAATTTCTCAATATGTTGGTGGACTAAAATTTCTGTTGGTACAATCATAGCAGCCTGATACCCAGAAATAACAGCTACAATCATAGCTAGAAAGGCCACAATTGTTTTCCCACTTCCTACTTCACCTTGTAACATCCGTCGCATTGGATAAGGTGCCATTAAATCATAACAAATATCATTCACGCCTTGTTTTTGTGCATCGGTCAATTCGTAGGGTAAAAGTTGAATCCATTTTTTCAATTCGTCCACATCATAATGCATTTCTTGCCCTTGATTACTTTGCGTCAAACGTCTAGCATTTTGCAAACGCCATTGAAAATAGAAAAATTCTTGAAAAATAATTTTACGCTTTGCTTGATTTCTTTCTTCTTCATTTTTAGGAAAATGTAATTGAAAAAGAGCTTGTTCAAGTGGGATTAGGCGGTATTTAGTATTTAAATAATCAGGGATATTTTCTGGTATGACGGTCCTATATTCCTCAAATGCTAATTTTATGGTATTTACAATGGTCGGTTGTTTTAAACCTTGAGTTGATCGATAGACACCCAATAAATCATTGTTTTCTTGTTGATTAGCAAATAATTTCATTCCTAATAGTGCCTGTTTACCTGCTTCCCATTTACCATAAATCGCTCGTTCTTGTCCGACTTCTATTTGATTTTTTAAATAAGGTTGATTAAAAAACGTCACTTGAATCACATCAAAGTCACCTACAGCAAAACGAAAACTTAAACGACTTTTATTGCGACCGAAATAATTAACGACGGGCGTCGTTAAAACCTTTCCTTTTAAGGTCACTTTCTCTTGATCTAAAATAGTTACCAGATCTCGTTCTTGAATATCTTCAAATCGAAAGGGAAAATGAAACATTAATTCTTTAATCGTATAAATACCCAGTTGATGAAATAAGGCCAATCGTTTAGGACCAATACCCGCTAAATTATCTATTAAGTCATCCCAACTTTTAGTCATGCAATATCCTCCCTTTCAATTTATACAAAAAAATCATAATCAACTTGTCTAAAACCAGTTGATTATGATTTAGAATTAACTTCCAGAAAAATTATTCAACAGAAAGTATGTAATTATATACTGGTTGATTTCCTTCGATGACCTCAACTTCAATTTCATCATTTGCTTCCATTAATTGGTCAGCAATCTCTTGTGCAGATGAAAGTACGCCATCTTCACCGACAATGATTGTAATAATTTCACTTTCATCGTCAATCATCGTTTCTAATGTTGTTAGCAACGCATCATTTAAATCAGCTTTAGCTAATTTAATTTTCCCGCCAATGATACCGATAAATTCGTCTTTTTTAATTTGTAAGTCGTCAATTTCAGTATCACGAATGGCGTAAGTAATTTGCCCACTCAACACAGCATCTAGATTATCTGTCATGGCTTCTTTATTTTCTTCTAGAGACAGATCAGCATTAAACGCCATCATAGCAGCAATTCCTTCTGGTATGGTTTTTGTAGGAATAACTGTAATAGGGGTATCAGATAATTGGGTCGTTTGTTCAGCTGCCATAATAATATTTTTATTATTAGGTAAAATAATAATTTTTTCAGCATTCACTTTTTCAATGGCTTTTACAAAGTCTTCGGTTGATGGGTTCATTGTTTGCCCACCTTCTAAAACTTCGGTAATACCAATTGAATGATACAAATCAACCACACCTTGTCCTGCTGCGACTGCAATAATCGCATAAGGTTGAACGATTTCTGGCGTCGTTGGCAGTGCATGTTTGCCTTGAATTTCTTTTTCACTTGCTTCAAGCGCACGCACTTGTTCACGCATATTATCTACTTTAATTTTAATCAATTCACCATATTGCTGACCTAATTGCATGATTTCACCAGGATTTTCCGTGTGAATATGTACTTTTATTAACTCTTCGTCAGCAACTACTAACAATGAATCACCTTTTGTATTTAAGGTTTGGCGGAAATCTTCATAATCAAATGCCTTAGTCACAGTTGGACCTTGTCCAATTTGTACCATGATTTCTGTACAATAACCGAATGTAATATCATCCATTGAAAGAGGATTTTCAACAAATTCTTCAAACATCGCATGACTATGCTTCAGTTCATCTGAACTATGTTCTTCTGGTTCTTCCTCAATCGTTTCACCTTTAAGTGAGGCTAACATACCTTCATAAATACAAAGTAATCCTTTACCACCACTATCAACCACCCCGACTTGTTTTAATACCGGTAGTAATTCTGGTGTATGGTCTAAAGCCTTACTTGCACCTCTGACAATAGATTCCATAATTTCTATAATATCATCGGTACGTTCAAGTTTCCTTTCACCACGAACCGCTGCTTCACGAGCAACAGTTAAAATAGTTCCTTCGACAGGTTTCATAATGGCTTTGTAGGCAGCTTCAACACCACCAACAAATGCATTGACAAAATCCTGACCATTTAAAGTTTCTTTATTTTTAATCGCTTGTGAAAAACCACGGAAGATTTGTGACAAGATGACACCTGAATTACCTCTGGCTCCCATCAACAAACCTTTTGCTAAAGCATCTGAAGCTTGTCCTACATGCTGAGTAGACTCTTGTTTCAATCGCTCAATACCTGAAATAAATGTCATATTCATATTTGTTCCTGTATCACCGTCTGGAACTGGGAAAACATTTAATGAATTAATCAGCTCAACATTGTCAGATAACCGCTTCGAACCAGCAATCATCATGGCTTGAAAATCGACTGCTGTTAAATTCTTTTGATTCACCATAAATCCTCCTTATAAACAGTCGATTGCCTAATCAACTTTTACTCCTTGCACATGCACATTAACATAACTTAATTCAAATCCTAGTAATTGTTCAACATTGTATTTCACAGCTTGTTGAATATTTTGACAAATGACAGATATTTTCGTTCCATAAGTCACTAAAATATACACATCAACTGCAACATCGTCATCTGTTTGTGAAATAACAATTCCTTTTGAATAATTTTCTTTTCTTAAAATTTCAATGATGTTATCTCTAAATAAATTTTTACTTACCATACCTACAACACCATAATTATCCGTTACAGCGGCCCCTACAACAGTAGCAATCACTTCATTACTTAATGTTATTTGACCATTTGGAGTTTGAATTTTAATCGCCATATTTAGCTTCCTCCTCATATTCTCTCATACGATATTTTACCATAATTCCTATGCTGGTACATCTTTTTACGTATTTTAAATAAATAACTTACGTTAATTCGGATCCCTTAAGAATAATTTATTATTAGAACATGAACTTTGATAGTATACATAAAAATCGAGTTAAATGCAATTTCATTTCTACCTATACAACAAATAACAGCTATAATTTCATGCAAAAATTTCAATTAACATTTGCACAGAACTTAAAAATATGTTATCTTAGTACGGTATGAAAAGGGCTATACATAGCACCTACAGACAAGGAGGAAATCAAATGGCAAAAGAATGTTATTTTACTGGCCGTAAAGCTCGTTCTGGAAATAACCGCTCACACGCCTTAAATGCGAGCAAACGTACATTTGGAGCAAATTTACAAAAAGTACGCATCATGGTTGATGGTAAACCTAAAAAAGTTTGGGTATCTGCACGTGCATTAAAATCAGGTAAAGTTGAACGTGTTTAATTTCAAATAAAAGACTGAATTATCAAGTAATTGACAATTCAGTCTTTTTTCTTTTTAATAACCTTTATCACTTTCGACAATATTACGGATAGGTTCATGGTGTTGCATAAAATGCACTAAATTTTCCTCAAATATCGGGAAAATTTCATCCCTAAAATGTTCAACAACACCAGTTATATGAGGGGATATCAATAAATTTTTCAACTGCCATAATGGTGAATCAGCTGGCAATGGCTCCGTTTTAAAGACATCTAAGTATGCCCCAGCAATCTTATCTTCCTCTAAAGCTTTTTTCAAAGCCTCTTCATCCACCGCTTGTCCTCTTCCAATATTAATAAATAATGCCGACTCTTTCATTTCATTAAAGAAAGATTGGTCAAATAAATCATTGGTTAATTCAGTCGCTGGCAAAGCATTCACAATATAATCTGCTTGGCTAATCGCGCCCTGACTTTTTTCCAAAGCAAACATTTGATCAAAATGTTCGCGTTCTTTCCCTGACGTATTTACTCCAATCGTATTCATCCGAAAGGCTTTTGCTAGCCTTGCAATTTCTTCTCCGATATTTCCAGCGCCATAAACTAAAATCGACTTTCCTGTTAGTGACTTAAAGCTGGTTGGATCCGGTTTATCCCATTCATTTTTCGTCTGTGCTATCTGACTATAAAATAGATTACGATTAGAAGCTAAAATATAGGCAAACACAGTTTCTGAAATTGGAATGGCATGAATACCACTTGCATTCGTCACATAAATATCATTGCTTGTTTTAATTTGATCAGGTATATAATCAACACCGGCAGAAATAGCTTGCACCCATTTTAAATTCGAAAAAGTTGCGGCTAATGCTTTAAAATCATCCGAATTATTCCAACCATAAATGATACGAACACGCTCAGCATCCGCTTCCTCTAATTCATCTTGTAATAGAACCTCATAGTCCGTTGCAATATTTTTAATGGCTTCTATTTGTTGTGATTTAGTAGGTGCTAAAACCAAAATAATATCCTTCATTATATATCTCCTCCCTAATCTTAGTCATTGGTGTAAATAACCATTACCATTCCTTGCGAAAAACTTAACTCAATCGGCTGTCCCTTCATAAATTCATTCGAAATTAAAGCTCTCGGATAGTCAAAATGAGTCGCTGGCAGTTCATACTTAGCGTTTGAGATAGATAAGTCTTTAACTTCTGACATTGAAACAATCGAAATATATTTAAATGTTGAATGATGGCGTAATTGATAAGTCCCTTCACTAAAAAATGAAACACGGTTATTTTCTTCAACAAAAACTAACCGGTTAATACACGATTTAAACCGTGGTTGATAAACTAAATATAAATTTGCTATCAAATGATCCATCCGGCCTTGAGTTTGACCAAGCCCACCAAAAATATAAATATAAGCTTCTTCGTTATGAGCTAAAGCATGCAACAGACCAATTTCCATATCGGTATCATCTTTTTCAGCTTGCAATTGGGTAACTTTACGGCTTCCATGATGAATCATCTCTAATTCTTCAGCGGTGACCGAGTCAAAATCCCCAATAGCCTCATCTAAATGATATCCTGCTTCAATTAAGCTCAAGGCCCCACGATCTGCCCCAATGATATAGCTTGTCTTGAATGATTGTTTAATTTCATCAATTTGTCCTATTGCTGGCTTACTTGCTCCCCCACAAATAAATATCACTTCTTCTTGCATGAAAACACATGACCTTTCTAGTGCCTTTTAATTATTCAGCTTTTAATAAACGAATGGCTTCTTGGCGATTCGAATGATTAAAAACGAATGATCCTGCTACTAATACATCTGCACCCGCTTCTAAACACTGTTTTCCTGTGGTTTCGTTGACGCCACCATCCACTTCAATTTCATATTGATAATCCAGCTCTTTTCTAATAACGGCTAATTGCTTCACCTTAGTTAAGGTAGTATCGATAAAACTCTGACCTCCAAATCCAGGATTAACCGTCATAACGAGGACAAGATCAACGTCACTTAAAATCGACTCAATCGCCGAAACAGGCGTACCTGGATTAATCGCAACCCCGGCTTTTTTTCCTAATTGCTTTATTTGTTGAATCGCTCGATGAATATGGTTGGTTGCTTCAACATGAATCGTAATAATGTCTGCTCCTGCATTGGACACATCTTCGATATATGATTCTGGTGAATCAATCATCATATGAACATCGAAGGTTAAATCAAAAAAAGGTCGGATCCTTTGATAGACCATGGGTCCAAACGATAAATTAGGAACAAATTTACCATCCATTAAATCTATATGTAAATAATCTGCTCCTGCATCTACGACATCTTGAATATCTACTTTTAAATTTGAAAAATCAGCACTTAACATGGAAGGCGCAATTTTCATGTATAATTCCTCCTAGTTTCTATAGTATGAATTAATTGTTTTTACGATTATAAACCGGCTTACGTTGAGCTATTTTTTCATAGATTTGTTCATAGTTTTGATAACGAATCGAACTGATTGTTCCATCACTAACAGCTTCTTTGACAGCACATTGTGGTTCATTTAAATGTTGGCATGATCTAAATTTACATAAATGGCTCACTGCACGCATCTCAGGAAAACATTCAGCTAATTCTTCTTTTTCAATATTTTCAAACTCAATCGCACTAAAACCAGGCGTATCTGCTATAAAGCCTTCTCCCAATGGATACAAGGTAACTTCTCTTGTCGTATGTCGACCACGATTTAACGAATCACTGATTTCAGCCGTTTCGATATCAGCGCCTGGGAGCATACGGTTTAATAAGGTCGATTTCCCTACCCCTGATTGTCCCATCACAACATAAACGCCCTCTTTTATCGAGTCAATGACCGCTTGAATTTTTGCTTCTGTATCATCGATAACGATAACTTCATAACCTATCTTTTGATAGATGGCGCGAATTTCTTCAACGAATGCCTGCGCATGTTCATCGCCTTTTTCTTCTACTAATAAATCATATTTTGTTAGTAGAATGATTGATTGGATGTGATGATGTTCTACTGAAACTAAAAAGTAATCTAACAAATTATAGGAAAAATTTGGTTCTACTAGAGACATGACCACAAATGCATAATCAACATTTGCAATATTAGGTCTCACTAATTGATTTTTTCGTTCTTCAATCTCAATAATCCGGCTATCGGATGCTTCATTGGCTAAATCAATTTCAAATAGGACTTGATCGCCAACCAATGGTTTAGTTTTTTGGTGGCGGAAATTGCCTCTTGGTTTGGTTGTATAAGATTTTCCTTCTGACCAAACATAGTAGAAGCCGCTAATAGATTGATAGATCATTCCAGTCTGTTGTTTAATTGAATGCGTAGTCATTTCAATAAATCCTCTCTCGTTAATAATTTTTTGGCTTCTAAATATCTAACTCGCTTACTTCTATCATAACATGATTTGGCTATCGATAAAATAATATTAAACTCATAAAAAAACAGAACAAAACTTGAAGGAAATAAACCTTTTGGAGTCTTGTTCTGCATATTTTTAACTATTGTGGATAAACCGCATCACTTTCTGCATAAACTTCGCCATTACGTAAAATACGATAATTAGCTGTTCCATTCGAAGGAATGTAGAAAAGTAACTGAATACGTTGCGATTCCGTAATTTCAAGTTCACGATATACATCATTAATATTGTTTTGACTGTCACCAATATACACAACAATTTGGTTAGGTAATGGTTCAGTCATTTCTGTATCATAATCTGCATAAATAGGTACATATTCAATATCAATAGTTTCCGTCGTTGTAATAATTTCTTCTTCTTCTGGGCCTTGTGAGACAACGACAGTAATTGTATCACCTGGATTTAATGGGGTTGCATTCATCGGTGATTGACGAATCACTTGGTCAGCTGGAATATAATCGCTATATTCATAAACAACATCTACATACACCCCAAAGGCATCCGCAAATGAATAGACCATATCTAGCGAAAGGTTATAGAAATCTTGCATGGTAACAGTATCGACTTGATTCCCTACAGTTAAGGTAATCGAAGTCTCACTTGGAACAACACGAGAACCTGCTTCAATACTTTGTTCTAAGATGATGCCCACTTCACCTGGATCGGTAGTAGCCATCCATCTGATATCAACAATAAAATCGGCTTGTGTTAGCTGACGACGAATGATTTCATAATTCTCACCAACATAATTCCCAATTTCAACTTGTTCTCTACCATTACTTACAGTTAAGTCAACAGCTGAATCACGTTTTACACGCTCGTTGTTTGCTGGTGAAGAGGAAATAACTTGTCCACTTGAAATCGTCTCATGCCAGACACGATTCACATTATTAACGGTTAAATCATTTTCTGCTAAAAGTGCTGTGGCTTCTTCAATCGATAAGTTATTTACATTCGGAACATCAACATATGAACTGGCTTGATTATATATATAATATCCTCCTAGAACAAGACCTAAGAGAATAAGTACAATAAAGGCAATGCGTAAAATCCCTCTTCGTTTCCGATAAGGTTCTTCATAAGTAGAAGCATTTTCATAGTTTGGATAGATGGATTCATCTAATGGCTCTGGTTGCTCCACTTGTTCGATGATTGAATTTGGTGATTTGGTAATAGGTTTAATAGAGGGAATCACAACCGTCTCATCCAAATCATCAGTTGGTGAAAAGACAGCTTCGTTCATGCGATTCGCACTTAAACTCGTACTCAAATCATTTAACATTTCTTGAACAGTATTATAGCGTTTCTTAGGGTCCTTTGCCGTTGCTTTAAGCACCACATTTTCTAAACTTTGCGGCACATAAGATAAATCTTCTTTGATACGGGGAAAAGACTCTTGAAAATGTTTCAATGCAATTGATACAGCTGACTCGCCATCAAAAGGAACAGCTCCTGTTATTAATTCATACAAAACAACACCAAGTGCATAAATATCTGATTTGGTTGTTGCACTACTACCTCTAGCTTGTTCTGGTGATAAATAATGAACAGAACCAAGTAAAGTATTGGTTTGCGTAATCGAAGTATCTGATAAGGCAATCGCAATACCAAAGTCAGTGATTTTTACTTCATTGTCTTTTGTTAATAAAATGTTCTGCGGTTTAATATCTCGATGGATGATGCGGTGTTTATGGGCTACTTCAATCGCAGATAAGATTTGACTCATAATTGAAACTGTTAGCTCCAACGATACAGGCGCATTCTTTTTAATAAATGATTTTAGATCGTAGCCATCAACATACTCCATGACAATGTATTGTTGATCATTTTCTTCATCTACATCATAAACTTCAACAATATTGTGGTGTAGTAATTGGCTTGCAGACATTGCTTCACGCTGAAAACGTCGAATAGCATCTTGGTTGTTTTGGAAGTCGTATCTTAAGACTTTTACGGCTACATCTCGATCCAAAATAAGATCTCTTGCTAAAAAAACGTTTGCCATACCACCTTGACCAATGGTTTTAATGATTTTATAACGGCCAGATAATTTATCTCCTATTTCCATCTTACTCACCCTCCTGATTCAAAGTAGGGTTCCATTCAGAAACAATAACGACGGTTATATTATCTGTTCCACCTGCTTCATTGGCAGCACCAATTAGTTGATCACCAAAATCTTCATCCATTCGATGTTGTTCAAAAATAGCACTCAATTCTTCTTGGCTTACCATATTCGTTAAACCATCTGAACATAGCATCAAGACTTCCACTTCATTTAATGGAATCAAATTAATTTCTGATTCCACTTGATTAGATCCTCCAATGGATTGCGTTACGATATTGCGACCTGGATGAACTTGTCCTTCTGCTTCAGTAATTTCACCGGTCCGAATTAATTCATTAATCAAGGAATGATCCTCTGTTATTTGCTTTAACTGACCATTAAAATACACATATGCTCGACTATCACCGACATGCGAAACAACAATATGGTCATTAATTACCACTGCCATAACTAAAGTGGTCCCCATCCCAATTAAATGGGCATTTTCAGTCGATTGTTGGTAAATATGTTGATTAACTTCATTTACGATATCGTTAAACCATTGGACCATTTCCTCAATTGAAGTTATTTCTTTATTTTCTTTAAATTTAGACCCGATATAGTCCGTCGTCATACGACTAGCTACATCGCCTGCTTGATGCCCACCAACGCCATCACATAATATGTATAAATACTGATTAGACTGGTTGATGTAGTAGTCAGCATAATCTTGATTAGATGTCCTGCGCTTTCCTACATTAGAACGAATCGTTATTTTCATATTTTCACTCCAGTTAACTACATCTTTTCTCTTTTTCTTAAGCGACAAATAAAAAAACCATCTGTGTGATATTGGTCTTGCCAAACACGAATATAGCCTTCACTCGTAATAAGATTCGATGGAATTTGATCCGTCATCCCAATTGGCTCAACTTGATAATGAACGTGAGTTGCGATAAATTGCGCAATGACTTCTTCGTTTTCTTGACGTGTGGTCGAACATGTACTATAAACCAATGTTCCATCATTTTTCAGTAAGCGATCTAAATGATTTAATAATTCGAGTTGAATCGAGACTAATTCACTCACATCAGTCGGTTTCTTTTCATATTTAATTTCAGGTTTACGTCGCATTAAACCTAAGCCTGAACAAGGCGCATCTAAGTATATCATATCATATAATTGATTTGTATTGGGTTGAAATAATGTTGCATCTGCCACATGAAAATCAATTTTTTCTGAAAGATTCATTCGTTCAGCATGATCTTTTGCTTTTTGTAATTTAGCTTTTGAAAGGTCCAAAGCCGTTAAATGACCATCTGTTAATAGTTGAGCAATATGAGTTGCCTTACCACCAGGTGCGGCACAAGCATCTAAAATAGTTTCATCTCCTTGAATATTCCCTACAGGGGCAACAAGCATCGATGATTCATCTTGTATCGTCAACAAACCTTGTGCAAACAAAATCGAATGGACTAAATTACCACTATAACAACGAATGCCATATGGTGATAATGGACTAATGTCTACATCGAATCCTTCAGCAGCTAATTGCTTTATGAATTCTTCTCGCTTTTCAGGATGACTATTAATTCTCGCCGATACAAAAGGTTCTTCTAGTAAACTCGACAGAAGCTTTTCAACCCTTGGAACGGACGCTTCAAATTGCTCTAAAAGATCTTCAACAATCCATTTTTGCACACTATATTTAATGCTCAGGCGCTCAATCGGATCTTGAATTTGATCGAAATTCGGTTTTTCCATCCGTTGGAAATTTCTTAATAATGCATTGACGAAATTCCCCAAACTTTGATGACCATTTGCTTTAGCAATTTTCACAGCTTCATTAACGACTGCAAAAGCTGGTATACGGTTTAAATACACTAATTGATAGACCGAAAGTCTTAGCAAACTCAATAGCCACGGTTCAATTTTCTTTCCTTCAATGACAGCCTGCAAATAGAAGTCAATCGTATAACGATTTTGAACAACCCCATATACTAATTGCACAAGTAAACGATTGTCGGCTTCATTTAAAATTGATTGATTAAGAAATTGATTAATGAGTTGATTAGAGTAGCCCGATTCGTATTCAATTTGATAAATGATTTTCAAAGCTTGCCAGCGAACATTTTTCGCTAATTCCTTTTCAGCTCTATTTTTTATCTTCATCTTTTCACATCATTTCCGGTAAAACTTTTGACCAAGCCAATCACTCACCGTTAGACCGTTGTAGGTTTGTTTAATGGTCATTCTTTTTTTACCACTTTCTTGCCACTCTGTAATAGCAAAAAAACTGTCATTGGCAGCTTGAACAACAATATGATCTGGATTTACCGCTAAAATTTCTCCCGGCTCACCATGACATTTAAAGTCTTTCATTGGAAAACCAGCCCAAATTTTTAAACGTTGTTCATTAAGCCAAGTATAAGTTGAGGGATTGGGACGAAAGGCTCGAATATGTTGATCGATTTCTTTCGCACTCTTTGTCCAATCTAATTGCTCATCTTCTCTTTTCAACATCGGTGCATAACTAACTAAATCAGGATTTTGAGCTTGTGGCTCTATCCTATCATTTAAAATAGCATCTAAGGTTTCAACTAACAAATCCGCACCAATCACAGCAAGCTTTTCAAAGATATCTCCCGCATCATCTTCAGAACTTATATCAAGTACTCTCTGCGAATATATATCACCGGCATCCATCTCAGGAACCATCTTCATAATACTGACACCTGTTTGTGAATCGCCATTCCAAATAGAATATTGTATAGGAGCTGCCCCTCGGTATTTTGGCAATAAAGACGCATGGACATTAAGCGCGACATATTTTGGATGTTGTAATAGTTTTTTAGGTACATATTGACCATAAGCTGCTGTTACAATAAAATCCGCCTCTTTACTTAATAATGCTTCCATTTCCTGTGAACCACTTAATTTTTCAGCTTGAAAAACCTCGATCTGATTCTCTATAGCAAGCTCTTTAACAGCGGTTGCTTGCAATTTTCTTTTTCTTCCAACAGGACGGTCTGGTTGTGAAACAACAGCTTTAATTTGATAATCCTCATCGATTAATCGTTGTAATACAGCTGCCGAGAATTCAGCCGTTCCCATAAAAATAATTGACGTCATACTGTTCCCCCTTAAATAAAATATTGAGGTTCATGATCAATGTTAACAAATATCCCTTTTTTAATCTCTTCTTGTGTTTGGGATAAAATTGTCTGTAATTCCTCTTGTATTTGTGCTTTATTTTTATATTTAATAATAATTTGATAGTAATAGTAGTTATTTTTTTTGACTGCTGGTCCATTACTTGGTCCCAGCAAGATAACTTGATCTGTGTTGATAGCAGCAAACAGTTGGCTTTTTAGAGCATAAATAACTTTTTGAGCGTGTTTTTGCTGCTTACTTGACACTGTCACACTTGTTACAAAGAAGTATGGTGGATAATTAGCTATATGCCTTCTTTGCATTTCTGTATAAAAGTAACGTTCATAATCTTGATTTTTTACCAACTGCATCACATAATGGTCTGGATTATAGGTTTGAACAATAACTTCCCCTTTATAGCGTCCTCTACCCGCTCGACCTGCTACTTGCGTCATAAGTTGGAATGTTCGTTCTGAAGCACGAAAATCTGGAAGATGTAAGGCAGTATCTGCATTCATGACCCCTACTAGTGTTACTTTTTCAAAATCAAGCCCTTTAGCTATCATTTGTGTCCCCAATAAAATATCAGCCTTACCTTTTGAAAAAGCATTTAATAATTTCTCATGTTGACCCTTGCCACGAGTCGTATCAATATCCATTCGAATCGTTTTAGCGCTTGGGAAAAGTTCAGTTAATATTTCAGCAATTTGCTGCGTCCCAACCCCGAATGTCCGAATATGATGACCATGGCAATTAGGGCATGCATGCGGAACAGGACAATGATAATCACAATAATGGCACTTCATTTGTTCATCCGACTTATGGTAGGTCAATGAAATATCACAGCGGGGACATTGTAAGACTTGACCACAATCCCGGCAAAGCAAGAATGAAGCATAACCTCGTCTATTTAATAACAAAATAATTTGTTCTTTCGCATCGAGTCTTTGCTGAATCATTTCAATCAACCTAGGCGAGAACACATCATTTTCATACCGCCCCACTATTTTAGACATATCAATTAATTCCACTTGCGGTAAGGCTTGCTCGTTTATCCGTTTTGGCAAACGAATCAGTTCATAGCGACCAACTTCAGCTCTTGAACGTGACTCTAGCGAAGGCGTTGCACTACCTAGGATGACAGGACAACCATGGTATTTTGACCGCCAGATTGCGACATTACGGGCATGATAGCGAGGATTATCCGCTTGTTTATAGGTAGATTCATGTTCCTCATCAATAACAATTAAGCCAATATTTTTAATAGGGGCGAATATCGATGACCGCGCTCCTACAACAATTGTCGCTTCGCCATTAATGATCCGTCGCCACTCATCAAATCTTTCATTGACTGATAGTCCAGAGTGTAAAACAGCAATACCCGTTTGAAAACGACTTTTCACCCGATTGACCATTTGAGGCGTCAAAGCAATTTCTGGCACTAAGAAAATGGCCCCTCGATTGCTTTCACGTGCTTTTTCCATTAATTGTAAGTAAACTTCAGTTTTACCACTGCCTGTAACCCCTTCTAGCAAAAAGGTCGTGGCTTTATTAGCTTGTCGTGCTGCTTCAACCTGATTAAAAGCCTTCAACTGATCTGCTGTTAAACTTTGGGCTACTGTCGGTTCAAATTCTTGATTAGCTAAAGGATTACGGTAAACCTCTTCTTCAACTTTTTTTAACCATTGTTTGTCAAGTGCAATTTTTAATAAACGATGATCATATTCTTTGTATTCTAAAAAATCTGTTTGTTTTAACATCACAAATTGATGACGATTGTCAATTAAATCATTTAATAACAAGGCTTGTTTGGTACTATTTTTCCTTAATTGCTGTAATTCATTTTGATAAAATTCCTCGGTTTGTAAAACATTTAAATAAGCAACCGTCTTCGTCGTTGCCCTATCTTTTAACCGATATTCAATTTTAATAATCTTTTCGTTTAATAAATACTTCAAGAGCCTAGCTGGGATTAATTGTTCAAGCGAATGGCTCTCAATATAGCTTTCTCCATTATAATCCAAGTAGTTCTCTATTAATTGTTCAAATTCCTCTGCTTTTAAAATCTCAAAATCATTTTCATACTTAACTTTTAAAACCGATGGAAGCATGGCTTGGAGAACATTAATCCTAAAAGTAAATATCTCATCGGCAATAACAGCACTCAATTCAACCAATTCTTCATTGAGGAAGGACATATAATCTAATACTTTATTAATTGGTTTTAGTCCACCTTCAAAGTCGGTTTCATTAGCGATTTCAACCACAATAGCCATCACTTGTCGGAAACCAAATGGAACTTGCACACGAATGCCAATTTCAATCATATCTTCTAGCTCAGTTGGCACTAGATAATCAAAAGTGCGATCAACTTGTTTGGTTGGAACATCTACAATAACTTTTACAATCATCTTGCACCTCCTTACACAGTGATATTTATTCGTTAAAATTGAAAATACTACTACGAAATGTGTCTAGCAAGCGTCATTTCATAGTAGTATTTACTCAAATTAATCTCTAATTTCTAAATCTCCAGATACAATTTCTTCTAAAGCTTTACCTACCGGTTTAACTGATTGGTAATCATCTAAAATTTCATTCTTATAAACGCGCATTTCATGCGCTCTCTTACTGGCTAAGATAACAAGAGAATATTTAGATGGCACTTCCTTTATTAATTTATCAATGGAAGGATATAACATCATTATTCTTTCCCTACTTTCTGAAAATAATTATGGATATCTTGTTTTATTTGATCGACCACTCGTTCAACGCGTAGGTGTTCACTCATAATAATGGCATTAATTTTCGCTACAGCATGTTCAACTTTGTCATTCACAACAACATAATCGTAATGTTGCATTAACTCAATTTCTTCACGTGCCATTTGCATACGCTCATATACAATAGCGGCTGTATCTGTTCCTCTACCTGTTATACGAGATTCTAGTTCTTGTAAACTAGGTGGTGCTAAAAAAATAAAGATTCCTTCAGGCATTTTTTGTCTTACTTTCATCGCACCTTGAACTTCAATTTCTAAAAACACATCGTTGCCTGCTGCTAAATTCTCTTCAATTTTTGTAATAGGTGTTCCATAAAAATTGCCAACATATTCAGCATATTCAAGCAATGCATCATCGCGAATTAATTGTTCGAACTCTTCGCGATTGACGAAATGGTAATCTTTACCATCAACTTCACCTTCGCGCATTTGACGTGTTGTTGCGGAAACTGAATACACATATTTAAATGGATTGTCTTTAAAAATTGCTGACCGAACAGTACCTTTACCAACCCCTGAAGGCCCAGACAATACAATTAATAATCCCCGAGTCTCTATCATTATGGCCTCCTTTATTCTTTTACCATCTACTTATTATACTATCATAGTCCAAAAAAATCTAAAAGTCACTTATATTAGAATCAGAAATCTTTAACAATATTCTATTCTAACTCCAATTGTGCTTTTATTTGATTACTAATTGAATTTAATGACTCCGATTCGATAATTTCATAATATATGCCATCAATCATTTCGCCATGACCACTTAATTGATAATTGATAATTTCATTGACAGCACTTGTATAATGTCTAGAGAGTGTGACAATTTCATTAAACGTTAAATCCGTTGACACATTATCTTGTAAAGACATTAAAATGTCATTGTATCGGTAAAGCAAGCTGAAATCAATCACTTCTGCTAATAAGGCTTCTATTAGCTGTCTTTGTCTTTCTTGCCGGCCGTAATCTCCACCCGAATCATATCGGTTTTGTGAATATGCCAAGGCTTGATCTCCATCCATGTGAACGGTTTGTCCTTCAATGAATGAATAACCTCGTTGATCAAATGATACAGCAGGTGTAATCGTCACACCTCCAACGGCATCAACTATATCAGAAAAACCTTGCATATTTACTGATATAGTAAAATCGATTGGAATATCTAACAAGTTTTGTACCGTATTAGCAGCCATCGCCGTCCCACCAAATGCATAAGCATGGTTAATCTTATCTTCCGTTCCATATCCTACAATTTCTGTTAAGGTATCTCGTGGAATACTAGTGATTGTTGTTTGATTAGTATTTGGATTTACAGTCACAACCATCATCACATCTGAACGTCCTTGGTCAACTCTACCTAAGTCGCCAGTGTCAACACCTAAAAGTAGTACTGAAAAAGGCTTATGATCTTTTTCTATATTCACAGCCTCTGCTCGAACCTGCTCTTGTTCGGATGGTCTTTCAGTTGTAATGACAACAGATGTATTTTTTAAATCACTATAGATTCTATATACATAAATACCAGCTCCTACCACTAGAACTAATAGAATTAATAAAAGAAAACATCCAAAATTAAATTTCTTTTTCTGACGTTGTCTTCGTTTATTTTTACCATTATGAATGGAACTTCGACTTCTTTGCATGGGTTCATAGGAAGCATCATTTTCTTCCGACAATAGGACTCCCCTCCTAAATCTCTCTAAAATTTATTATAAGACCTATTTTAACATTGAATGAACAATCTTCCAATTGAATAATGGAATTTTTATCTACTGTTAATAAAGGTAATATTTTATAATTTTATTTTTGAGAAAGAAAGGCTTCCAAATCAATTGATTGCCCCGCTTCATAGGCAATGGTTTGGTCTTCTTTCGGAACCATACTTCCACCTGTTGCCCAAACAACATGCGTCGAATTTTCCATAAATGTTTCTAAATGATGTTGCTTAATATATTCTTGTCCTTCTGTCGTACTCATTAAATAACTTGGTCCAACTAAGCCAGCTAAGGCTGCAGGCTCTAAATTAATCTTTTCTACGTCCATCATTTTAGATAGCCAGTAATTTGCCTCTTCCTCTTGCAGAGTATAGCCACCTGAGAAGAAATTTTCTAATAAACGAGAAACAAAACCAGATGTTCGCGGTACAGCTAAACCATCCATAATTGTTTTATCTTCAATTTCAAAATCAATAACTGAAACACCGTCATAAGCTTGGGTAATTAAACCTAATAGCATTGAAGGCATATGGGTAGGTTCAGCAAAGAAACAGTGAACGTTATCGCCATACACTTGCTTCATTCCAAAGGTTATTCCACCAGGACTACCCCCAATTCCACAAGGTAAGTATAGAAACAGTGGGTGTTCTGCATCAACTATAATATTTTGTTTTTCTAATTGTTTAGCAAAGCGACTAGCAGCAACAGAGTAGCCTAACAACAATTCAATCGAGTGCTCATCGTCAACAAAATATGAATTAGGATCTTCATTGGATTGATCTCTACCACGCTCGACAGCCATCGTAAAGTTTGTTTTATGTTCGACAACTTCTACTCCACGTGAACGTAATAATTCTTTCTTCCATTCCTTAGCATCGTGCGACATGTGAACCGTCACTTTGAATCCTAGTTTAGAACCCATTACCCCCACACTGATTCCTAGGTTTCCAGTTGTACCCACTACAAGTTTATATTGACTAAAAAATTCTTTAAATTCATCCGAAGCAAAAATAGAATAATCTTCATGGATGCTATTTAACATGCCTTCATTTAAAGCTAGAGTTTCTGCATGTTTTAATACCTCATAAATAGCTCCACGCGCTTTAATAGTCCCAGCAATTGGTAAACTATCATCACGTTTTAGCATTAATTTGCCTGGAATATCTACTTTGTAAAGTGACTCTAGGACTTTTTTTATTTCATTAATTTCATCCAAATCAGATTCAATTAAGCCATTGGTCTCTTCAGTTTCTGGAAATGCAATTCTAATGAAGGCCGCAAATCGTTCTAGACGTTCTTCAGCTTCCTTAACATCTCGAGCCGATAAATGCACCCGTTTCCTTGCCTCTTCAAATTCAGGCTTTAAAGAATTAACCCAAAAAACATTTTTTAATTCACTAATTGATTTTAGAACAGGCTTTTCATCTTTCCACTGGTTTAATGTGTAATCTGATAATAATTTTTCTACCATAAAATTGACCCTCCATTTTTTTCAACACTAATAATATATCTTTATTTGCTCGAAGGTGCAAATATTAATTTAAGATTTATGTTGACTTTAAGAACATATGTTCGTATAATACAGATACAAACATTTGTTCGGTTTTGAATTTTTTAAAGGAGCTAATATAAATGGAATTACCAATTTACCCTCAATCAAAACTTGCTAAACAAATTCATCATATTTTTGAGCCGTTTTTGGTAGAACAACCAATGCTTCAGGATGAAGATGAGTCTATGATGCCACTTTATCAAGTAGAAAAATTACTGCATGAACATTATGTGAGCCAAGAACCACTATCAATTAATTATGAATATTACAATCAGAAAAACAGAATTAAACAAAGAACCATTGTTGTAACTGTTGACTCGACTGTTCTGATTGATCGTCGCATCGTTCTAACTGAAATAGATCGAAAAAGTAGTTTTATATTACCAGTCGAACAAATACTAACGGTGTCTGCCAACATCGCTTAGTATACAAATAACACCACTGATTAACTTAATCCCCGTTAATCAGTGGTGTTATTTGTTTAGTCATTCAATAATGATGACGTTTCTTTTCTAGAAAGATATTTACTTCGTTTTGGAATAATGGTTTGAGCTTTTAAGCGCGCCATCAAACATAAGACAACAAAAGTTAAGGCAGCGATAATAACAGCAGATAACCAAAATCCACCATCTAAAACATTCAATTCACTTGCATAGCGGAATACCCATGGTATCAGTACAAATCGAATGAAATAATAAGCCAGAACAGCCAGCGTTGTTCCTGTGACAATATTTAAATAGGTTGATGAATAACGACGGTTATTCAATGTTTTTTGTGTATACTTAGCAAAGAACCCTGCCACGCTCAAGCTAATATATGGCAATACTTGTCCTAAGATTAAAAACATGAATAAGCTTGCATGTTCAAAACCATCGGTATACCAAATGATTAAGCCACTAATCAAGCCTTGAATGGCAGCTATTAAAACAGCTGCTACAGGACCTTGTCTAAAAGAAAACCAAATGATTGGGATAATTCCCCATTCAAAGAACAACATCATCAATGATAGATGATAGCCTAAACTATAAGTTACAAACGTTAAAATTGTACTTAAAATAATAGCAATCATTGCATCTATTATTAATTGACGACTTCTACGATTCATATAGGCCCTCCTTATCTTTCTTCAGGTAACTGATAATTCGATGCTTCCATAATAATTGGCAAAACAACTGGGCGACGTTTTGTCTCTTTAAATAAATACTTCCCAATTTTTTCCCTTAAATCACTCTTTAAATTACTCCAGTCAAAATCATCACTGGCTAAATGCTCTTCTAAAATATCAATCGTCATATCCGAGCAGCTTTCAATTAAGTCTAAGCTCGTTTTCATATAAACGAAACCACGTGAAGTGATTTGAGGACCAACTAAAACACGGCCCAAACGGCGTGAAATCGTTGCAACGATAATAAAAATACCATCTTCACTTAAGATACGACGATCGCGTAAGACAACATTCCCAATATCGCCTACACCAATACCATCCACTAACACATCTCCTGCTTGAACTTGTTTCGTCATGGTCATCTTGCCATTTTGGTATTCAATCACATCTCCCAGGTCAGCAATAAAGATATTTTCATTAGGAATACCAACTTCATTAGCTAATTTTCCATGCGCAGCTAGATTACGATATTCTCCATTAATAGGGATAACAAATTTAGGTTGCATAAATTTCATGAGTAATTTCAAATCATTCGGAGTCGCATGTCCAGATGTTTTAAAATTATCAGTAATTTCTTTAACAGAACCACCTACACTGTATACGATATCTGTTGTACGGGCCACTAGCGTTTCCATAGCAACTGAAGGAGTAGATGTTATATAAACTAAATCACCATCTTGTATGGCTATTTTCGGATGACGTCCTTGGGCCATTTTCTGGATTGATTTTAAAGGTTCACCTGCACTACCTGTTTCTAAAATAATGATTTTATTATCTTCCGTTGCATCTAATTGATCTAATTTTCCTAAAATGCGACGACTAGGTAGTATGATTTTATCAAGTTTAATGGCTGTATCAACAATCTCATATAACTCTTCTCCAGCAATAAAAATCGTTCGACCGGATGCATAAGCTGCATCAAAAACTTGTTGGATACGGGCAATATTACTTCCGATTGTTCCTACAATGACACGTCCTTGTGAATTACGGAATGTTTCTATAATTTCTTGGGTAATCTTTAAATCACTGACATTTTCAACTGGGCTTTCTGCTTCAGCTGAGTCTGCAAGTAAAGCAAGAACACCTGATTCACCAATATCTGTTAATTTTCCAAAATCCGTTTGATACAACTCAGAAGCACTCGGATCAAATTTAAAATCACCTGTATAAACAATTGAGCCTTCGTCTGTTTTCACAACAATCCCTACTGAATCCGGAATAGTATGCGTTGTTCTAAAGAAAGAAATCGTTGCATCTTCAAATTCAATTTCTGTATTCTCATCTACTTTGAAGAAGTTTTCTAATCGATCTTCTAAGCCTTGTGAACGTGCTGATATACTGGCTAATTCAATCGTTAACTCCGTACCAAATACAGGTACTTCAACTGTCGAAAGCAGGTAAGGCAATGCCCCAACAGAGTCAGCATGTCCATGTGTTAAGAAAATCCCAACAACACGATCGGCATTTTCTTCTAAATACGTAAAGTCTGGTATAACAACATCAATTCCTAGTAATTCATCTTCTGGGAATAGCAATCCACAATCTAAAACAAAGATTGATTGATTGACTTCCACTACATATAAGTTTTTTCCTTCCTCACGGATTCCACCTAGAGGAATGATTTTTATATTACTCATTCTCCACCTCATAACTATATATACTTTCTTTTTATTCTTACTGTTATTTTTTCAGCTTCAATCAAGCTTATTATAGCATAGATTAACTTGAATAAAAAAACCAAAAAGCTATCCTTCCTCACTTAAACGCTCTAATTTCATGAGTCATCATCAGGAGTAAGAATAGCTTTTATTTTTTTCGTTAACTAATCACGTTCTAACAATACTTTACGCGATAAGTTAATTCGGCCTTTATCATCTATTTCAGTTACTTTAACTTTAACTGTATCACCTAATTTTAGTACATCTTCAACTTTATTCACACGATGGTGTTCTAATTCTGAAATATGTACCAATCCATCTTTACCAGGTAAAACTTCAACAAAGGCGCCGAATTTTTCAATTCGTTTAACTGTTCCTTTGTATATTTCTCCCACTTCAACTTCTTTGACTAATACTTCAATCATTGATCTGGCTTTATCAATCATTTCTTGATTGCTAGAAGCAATACTAATAATACCACTTTGATCGATATCGATTTTCACACCTGTTGCATCAATAATCGAATTAATAGTTTCTCCACCTCGACCAATCACAACTTTAATCTTATCTGGATTAATCGTCATCAAGTCAATTTTCGGAGCATAAGGGCTCAATGTTGTACGAGGTTCTGCTAATGTCGAGATTAGTTCATCAAGAATTTCTAAGCGCGCTTTTTGAGCTTGTTCTAGAGCTTCCTCTAAGATTGCTTTTGTAATACCTTGAATCTTAATATCCATTTGTAAAGCAGTTATACCTTTAGCTGTACCAGCTACCTTAAAGTCCATATCACCTAAGTGGTCTTCTAAACCTTGAATGTCAGTTAAAACAGTGTAGTCTTCACCTTCCATAACCAACCCCATAGCAATCCCTGCCACTGGTGCTGTTATTGGAACACCCGCGTCCATTAATGCTAATGTTCCTGCACAAATACTAGCTTGGGAAGAAGAACCATTTGACTCTAATACTTCTGAAACTAAACGAATGGTATAAGGGAACTCGTCAACACTTGGTATCACTTGTTTTAATGCACGTTCACCTAAAGCACCGTGACCAATTTCACGACGACCAGGGCTACCCGTACGTCCTGTTTCACCCACAGAGAATTGAGGGAAATTATAGTGATGAATGAATCGCTTGCCTTCTTCAATTCCTAAGCCATCAATGACTTGATGTTCGCCTAAAGGCGCCAAGGTTGCGGCAGTTAAAACTTGAGTTTGTCCGCGAGTAAATAAACCTGAACCATGAACACGTGGTAAAAGTGCTACTGATGAAGACAATGAACGGATTTCATCAATTTTACGTCCGTCAGGTCTTACACGTTCTTTTGTGATTAAGCGACGAACTTCATCTTTTTCTAAGTCATGTAAAGCTGTATTCACGTCTTTTAAGATATCTGCAATATTTGATTCTAATAAATATTTTTCTTCAAAATATGCTTTCGCATTTTCCATTACTTTATTAACTGCATCTTCGCGAGCTAATTTTTCTTGTGTTTGAATCGCTTGAACCATTGGTTCTTTAAATAATGCTACAACTTGTTCATTGATATCTGGATCAATTTCTGCTAATACAAATTCAAATTTCTCTTTCCCAATCTCAGCTACAATTTCACTTTGGAATTGATTAAGTTCTTTGATTGCTTCATGACCGAACATTAAAGCTTCAAGCATATCGGCTTCAGAAACCTCCATGGCACTACTTTCAACCATATTAATAGCCGTTGAAGTACCTGCAACAGTTAACTGAATATCACTGGCTTCTGTTTGTTCAACATTGGGATTAATAATGAATTCACCATTCACACGTCCTACGTTAACTCCTGCAATCGGACCATCGAAGGGAATGTCAGAAATAGCTAATGATAAAGAAGAACCTAACATAGCAGCCATTTCTGGTGAATGGTCTTGATCAACTGATAAAACCGTATTGGTTACTTGTATTTCATTACGTACTCCTTCTGGGAACATTGGACGTAATGGACGATCAATTAGACGGCTTGTTAAAGTGGCTGTTTCTGAAGGACGACCTTCACGTTTAATAAATCCACCCGGTACTTTCCCAACAGCATACATTTTTTCGATATAATTAACGGTTAATGGGAAGAAATCACCCATACTTGGTCTTTTCGAAGCTACTGAAGCTGATAATACAACCGTATCACCATAACGTACAAGGACAGCACCATTAGCTTGCTTGGCTAATTCACCGATTTCGACACTAAGCGGGCGCCCACCAACTGTTGTATGGTAAACTTTTTTTTCCATTTTTATACTCCTCTTTTCTTTCGGAGGACTACTAAACAAGTATCAATCTACTTCATTTAAATACACTCATAGTTGTATAGTAGTTGCGACTCCGAATTTCTTTATCTGTATTTATTTACTTCATATGAAAAAAGGATGGCGTTGGCCATCCTGTTCATTGGAATTAACGACGTAATCCTAATTTTTGAATAAGTACACGATAACGTTGTACATCTTTTTTACGTAAGTAAGCTAAAAGATTACGACGGTGTCCGACTTTTTTCATTAGTCCACGGTAAGAGTGGAAATCTTTTTTATGAATTTCGCGGTGCTCATTTAGTAAGTTGATTTCAGCCGTAAGTACAGCAATTTGTACTTCTGGTGAACCAGTATCTCCTTCATGAGTTGCATATTCACGAATGATTTCATTCTTTTGTGTTTTTGTTAATGCCATCTCATTCACCTCTTTCTTAATAAGCCTCATACCAAGTAAAACGTTGGTGACTCGTTTAACTGAGCATGGGTAAGGTAACCAAACATCGGAATAAATCAGCAACATTTGACCACGCTAGTACAATTTACACTAAATAGATAAAAAACGCAATAGTTTTACATTATTTTTCTAATTTTTAGCTATGTATATTGCGACTACTAAGCCTTATTCTTCAAAATATTTATACAATTCCCTAGCAACTAAAATGGCAAACTGATCGCGACCTTCTTCACTATGATGAATATCGTCTAAGGTATACCATTCTGGATGCCCTTGTTGGTAACTATGCCAGTCAATTTCATGAACATTATCATACCTAGAGCTAAAATCAGCAATAATTTTATTCACTTCTTCAATATGTTGAACAGCGGAGTTTGTGTTAACGAAAAATAATTCACGGTCACCAGCTGCTTCAATTAAATCAATCATGGCCTCATCTGTCAGGGATGCATTGGTCCCTAAATTAATCACCATTGTATCATTCACAACCCCCTGATCAATTAAATCGACTAAAATTGGGGTCGCATCATATATTTGTAAACTGCCATAACCATATTCATTGCTCGACTGGAACAAGTCTAAAGCGTAGGGAGCACTAATATAAATCAATGAATCACCAAAAAAGGTCACAGGTATTTCAGCTGCAAAAAGCATCTCTCGCGTAGATAAGAATCGTGAATAAAATGGATTCGCTTCTTCGATAGAGCTAATAATGGCACGTTGTTCATCAATTTGATCATTAAGTGCCGCTTCGTTTCTTGTAATCTCGATTGCTTGACGTTGTAATTCGACTAAACGATCAGTCGTCTCAAATTCATTAACGAAATATGTACCGAATGTATCATCCATTAAAATAATTTTTTCTTCCGGTGCTTTTAATTCTTTTTCAATCGGTAAAATCGTATCTTGAACGTTGGTCATTCGCTGGCGCATACGGTATTCTAAGTCAAATTGAGCTAAAGGAATATAATCATTCGCTATAAAAATCATGACAAATACAAAAACACCTATAAAGCCTAACGCAATAATACTTCTCAATAAATATAAAGGTTTAAAGTGACGAAATGAAATAGCAGCTTTCAAATTATTCCAATTTGTTTTAAAGTTCAAATCATGACCAAATGCAATAGCGAATCGTGGTTGTTCAATCAGTTGATAAAATAATTCTCCAATAACAAATATCGTCACAATTGATGCAATTTGTAAATATACCAATGGATATGTACGTGTAAAGCTCATAAAGAACACAATTACTGGATAATACCATAGGTAGAAAGAGTAGGATCGTTGCCCTATCATTACTAATATCGGATTAGCTAGGAGCCAAGAAACAACTGGTTCTTTAATTGTCAAACTAAATACTAACAGAAAATTAGCAACGGTATATAAAGGCATCCAAAAATAATAAGTCATCGGATTTTGGTCATTGACCATAAATAACAAAGCAAGAGAAATCAAAAAACTACTGATTGAAATAAAACGAAAAACAAGTTGCCGATATTTAAAATGCCCTATTGCATTTAAAATAATCGGAATGAAGTATACGGCCCCAACTCCCATGGCAAAGGCAGAATACCTTGTACTTAAGCCATAATATACATCTGTAGGGTCTTCACCAGGTACATACCTTAATATAATAAAGGCATGGCTAACTAGTACCACTATCGACCATAAAATTCCCTTAAAAGGAATAGATACTTTTAAGCGTTTCGTCAGTAATACAATAAATATCGTCACAAAGAAAAATTGAATATATAGAGAGTTATACCACAAATGCGTAAAAGGTGAGGCATCAGTCATTTGGACAAAATAGGATCTATCTGCATTAATTTGGAAGAAATTATTAGCAAAAAACAAACTACTTAATATCTCAGTCCTCATGTAAGTTATTTCCTTTGGATTAAATATCAATAATCCTAGGACAATGAATAAAATCATCCACAGCAATGGAATGAATAAGCGACTGACAGTTTGTTTAAGATAACGCCATACACTTTTCCAATAAATTTTATTATCTTGCAGCTCAATTGATTCGAGCTTTCTACCAACAAAAAAGCCAGCTAAAATAAAAAATGTATTAACCATTAGAAAACCACCTGGTAAAAATTGTGGAAATAAATGGTAAATAATAACGGCTATAATACTGACTCCCTTTAAGGCATCAAAACTAAATATCCGATTTTTTGACAACCTTATCCCTCTTTTCATTTTACAAAGATTTTATTTTTTAAAATACGTTGCTTTTAACTCCATTATAATATCACGAATGTCGGCCGCAGCTTCAAAGTTCATATCTTTAGCATATTGCTTCATTTCCATCGTTAAGCGCTCAAGTTCTTCTTCCCGTTGCAAGCGTGATAACTGTTTAAACTGAACAAGGATATTTTCTTGTTTCTCATCACTTTCAACTTCCGTTGTAATTCGAATTAAATTACGAACTTCTTTCTTGATTGTTTTAGGTGTAATACCATGCTCCGCATTATAGGCTTCTTGAATTTCACGACGACGATTCGTTTCAGAAATTGCTCTTTCCATTGAATTTGTCATATTATCAGCATACATAATAACTTTCCCATTTTCATTACGTGCTGCCCGTCCAATTGTCTGAACCAGTGATCGTTCACTTCTTAAGAATCCTTCTTTATCAGCATCTAAAATAGCTACTAAGGATACTTCAGGCACATCCAATCCTTCACGTAATAAGTTGATTCCGACCAAAACATCAAATACCCCTAAACGTAATTCCCGGATAATTTCTGTTCGCTCTAAAGTTTTAATATCACTATGTAAATATTTTACTTTTATATCGAGTTCTTTAAAGTAGTCTGTTAAGTCTTCAGACATTTTTTTTGTCAATGTCGTAATAAATACTCTTTCATCGCGCTCAGCACGGATATTTATTTCATTGACTAGATCATCAATTTGACCTTTAATTGGGCGGACTTCAATAATTGGATCAAGTAAACCAGTTGGACGAATGATTTGTTCGACATATTCACCATTTGTATGTTCTAATTCATATGGCCCAGGTGTAGCTGAAATATATAAAATTTGGTTAACATGACCTTCAAATTCTTCTAAAGTAAGCGGGCGATTGTCAATGGCACTTGGTAAACGGAAGCCATAGTCGACTAATTGTTGTTTACGGGCACGGTCACCATTGTACATTCCGCGAATTTGTGACATTGTAATATGCGACTCATCAATGACGATTAAATAGTCATCAGGAAAGAAGTCCAATAAGGTATAAGGAGCTTGTCCGGGTGCTCGACCATCCATATGTCTAGAATAGTTCTCAATCCCGTTACAATAGCCCATCTCTAACAACATTTCAATATCGTAGTTGGTTCGTTGTTCTAAGCGTTGTGCTTCAAGTAGTTTGTTCTCATTACGCAGTTCTACCAATCTTTCTTCTAATTCCGCTCGAATAGATTCTACTGCAGATGTAATTTGCTCATTGTTGGCGACAAAGTGGGTAGCAGGATAGATTGGATAATGGGCGACTTCACTTTTAATTTCGCCAGTTAAAACATCCACTTCACGAATTCGTTCAATTTCATCACCGAAAAACTCAACGCGGATTACTTCTTTATCACGCGAAGCTAAGAATATTTCAATAACATCACCACGTACTCGGAAAGTTCCCCGTTGAAAGTCGATATCATTACGGACATATTGCATCTCAACTAAACGTGCTAAAACAGCTTCGCGACTGATTTCTTGGCCTGCTCTTAGTGACAAGACATGCTCACGGTAATTTTCAGGGTCAACCAATCCATAAATACAAGATACGGAAGCGACAACGATGACATCTCTGCGTTCGATTAAGGCAGAAGATGCCGAGTGACGTAATTTATCAATCTCATCATTGACACTGGATTCTTTTTCAATATATGTATCCGATGCAGGAACATAGGCTTCAGGTTGATAATAATCATAGTATGAAACAAAATATTCAACTGAATTTTCAGGGAAAAACTCTAACAACTCACTATAAAGTTGCCCTGCCAAAGTTTTATTATGAGCTAATACAAGGGTTGGCTTTTGAACTTCCTGAATCACATTAGCAACAGTATATGTTTTACCCGTACCAGTAGCACCTAATAATACTTGTTCTTTTTTGTTTTGTTTAATCCCCTCAACTAACTCTTTAATAGCCGTGGGTTGATCACCACTTGGTTGATAGGGAGATACGAGTTTAAATTCTACCATAAAAAAACTTCCTTTCTAATTAGCAATTTCTAGTATACTATTTTTTAAAAGTATACTCTAGAAATTATGAATAATTTTAAATTTTACGTGAAGTTATTGATAGTTCAGTAAAATAAATCACATTTTTAATTTTCCTTTCATGAATCTTTATCAAAAAAAGCATTTTTTTATTGCATAATTACACTCGCTTCATGTATAATATTTAATGTTGATTAAGTTGGCTTGGCTAGCTTAACAAAATGATAAGAAAGAGGTGACGCCACATGGCTAATAATCCATCAGCGATTAAACGTATCCGTCAAACAGCAACTAAAACTGAACATAACCGTAACCGTGTTTCACAAATGCGTACGTCAATTAAAAACTACCGTAAAGCCGTAGAAACTGGTGAAGGTGATTTAAACGAACTTTTACGCGCTGCAATTTCTGAAATTGACATGACTGCTGCAAAAGGCTTAATTCACAGAAATAAAGCTAACCGTGATAAAGCTCGTTTAACTAAATTAATGAATACAAAAGAAGCATAATATTTGAAAAAGACGATGACTAAAGCATCGTCTTTTTTTTAACTCATTTGTATTAAGCGGATAAGTACCATGTAAAAATGAATATCTTTAGGTCCTTCTCCGGTTTTCATTTGTAAATCTGCTTTTATTAATGATTGATAAAACTTACTTAAGGCACTCAATGTCATCATCTTACCACTTTTTAGAGCTAACTGTACCCGATACGGATGGATGACAAGTTGTGAGGCAATGTCTTTAATTTGATAACCACTTTGAGACAAAATCTTTGATTGTATAATGATGCGAAACTGCGAAACAATCAATGCATGTAATGCTATCGGTTCATTTTTTAATAGAAGCAAATCTTCATAAATTTGACTAGCTAGATCGACTTGTCTATCAATTAATGCACTAACTAACTCAAACACATCAGATTCTAGCGTTCGTGAAACAAGCGCTCTTACGGTTTGAATCGTAACTGGCTTACCTGATTTTGAATAGACCGATAACTTATTCAGTTCAGTCATAGTTTGTGTTAACTGATAATCAACACGTTGCAATAATTCAGTTAACGCTTCGCGTGTTATGTCAATATTGGCATCTTTTATATAAGTTTGAATAAACTGCCTTACTTCTTTTTCTTCAAGTGGAGTAACATCTACCGACAGCACTTTCTTTTGGAATGTCTTTGTAAGCTTCTTACGCTTATCGAGTTTATCCTGATTTTGAATAAATATCAGATAAGTAGAAGGATTAGGATTATCAATATAGGCGAGTAATCGATTGATTTGTGCATCCGTTAATTTTTTGTTGGATGTGGTAGATAAAACATCAAACTGATTAACAATAATAACCCGAAAATC
The DNA here is from genome assembly GCF_052115865.1 of Fundicoccus sp. Sow4_H7. Classification (NCBI taxonomy): domain Bacteria; kingdom Bacillati; phylum Bacillota; class Bacilli; order Lactobacillales; family Aerococcaceae; genus Fundicoccus; species Fundicoccus sp. Sow4_H7. Next base: position 91,968 of record NZ_JBQKME010000002.1, read on the forward strand.
TGAGAAAAAGGAAAACATTTCTGCTTCATCCAAAATTACATCTATAGTAACTTCTTCCATGTCGAAACGACTAATATCTAACTCATCGTTGGTTTCAACTTGATTAATTAATTGATCAATAAATGATTGTCTTAAAAATATCTCTGAACCATACACAAAATAGATCGGTTGAATTGTCCCAGCTTTTATTTCTTGAATTGTTCTTTGATAGTCCACTTTGCCCTCCTTAAAACTTAGATTTTATGATTTATTAAAATTATATTTGCTTTTAATCGAGATTACAATATACTATATAACAATATCAGATTCTTGAAAGGAGTCAATTTAATGCTTCCAATCATTGGTATAACTGGAAATATCATTACGATAAATGATTACGATTTTGAATTTTTCGATGTAAATTACTCTCCCAAAGGGTTCACACAAGCCGTTGTTAAAGCCGGTGGTGTTCCGATTATCTTACCCCTTGCTAACAAAGAGAATGTCACAGAATATATTTCAATGATTGATGCTTTAATTTTAACAGGTGGAGAAGATGTTTCACCGATGCTATATAATGAAGAACCTCGAAAAGTAATAGGACGGACTTCACCCATGCGTGATGAATTTGAAATTGCATTATTTAAAGAAGCTGTCCGTCAAAAGAAACCTGTTCTTGGGGTTTGCCGCGGCCTACAATTAATCAACGTTATTTTTGGTGGTACTTTATATCAAGATTTAAGTGAAGACGAGAGCATCAGTATCCAACACGTACAAAAAACGAAAGCTGAGTTTGTCACGCATTCTATTAAAGTTAAAACAGATTCTATTATTTCAGATATCATGGAATCCGGTGACTATGTCAATTCTTACCACCACCAAGCAATTAATGAGTTAGGTAATGGTTTAGAAGTTACCGCTTGGAGTAAAGATAATGTCATTGAAGCCATCGAATCCGTTGATAAAGATCAAGGTATCGTAGGCGTACAATGGCATCCTGAACTAAATGCTCTTACAAATGAGAAAAGCTTAAAAGTTTTCCAAAATTTAGTTAAAAGAGCTAAACAAGGAAAAGGAAATTAAAGAACAAAAACCATTATACCTTTCAGTCTTTGAAAAGGTATAATGGTTTTTTCTTTACGCCTCTGCTTTTAATGCATCCCAATCCGCTGGGTCAACTTGATTCATTTTAACGATCCAATGTTCAGCTTTTTCTTTAGAACCTAACAATGTAGGGTTATTTTCAGCTTCTTCATTTCTCTCAATAATTTCACCACTGAATGGCGCTGGTACTTCAATCGCTGCTTTTGAAGCTTCAATGTTTAATAGAGTGTCATCTTTATCAATCGATCCTAGACTCGCAATACTGGCATAAGTGATGTCACCTGCATCAAATTGTAAATCATCTGTCATACCAATTGTATAAATATCACCATTTTTTTCAATCCATAATTGATTGGATAATTTTTTCATTATTCCACTCTCTTTCTAATAAGTTTCATTTTCAGTAAACATGTAACTATGATGGTGGTATCGCATAGAAAGGATTAAACCAACACCAATCATATTACTTAACAAGGCAGAACCACCTTGAGAAATAAAAGGTAAAGGAACCCCAGTAATGGGAAGTAATCCAATCGTCATTCCAATGTTTTCTACAATATGGAATAAAATCATTGAAATAACACCCGTTGCGATATAGGTATAAAACTCATTTTGAGTTTCGAAACATGTTTGCACCATCTGATAGATTAACACAAAATAAATAAGTAGTAAAATCGCTCCTCCAAGGAAGCCAAAGTTCTCACCGATTGTCGTGAAAATAAAGTCAGACTCTCTTACTGGAACACTAACTTCAGAAATACCAATGCCTTTACCATACAACTGACCGGAACCAATTGCCATAATACTTTGAACTAATTGATAAGCATTTCCTTGAGTATCTCCGAATGGATTTAGCCATGAATCAATACGATTCAACTGGTAAGGTTGGAATAAGCCTGTAGACAACAGTAAGTCGCGATGAAAAGCTGCTAAGTAGATTAATCCCCCACCTAAAAGTGTGACAACTAAAATACCAGGGGCTAAAATTTTCCAAGAAACACCAGATACTAAAACAACTCCTGCTGTAATAGCAATGATAACCAAGTTTGTTCCTAAGTCATTTTGTTCTTGAATTAAAACGACCGGTGGTAAAGCGAATAGCATAATCTTACCTAGTAAAATCCAATCTGTTTTTAACGTCCGATTAGTATAACGATTATTATGCTCGGTTACTACTCGTGCTAAAAAAACAATGTAAGCTGGTTTAAAAACTTCTGAAGGTTGGAAAGTAAAGCCTCCAATTCTAAACCAAGATTGTGCTCCTGTCGAAGCTGCCATTTCACGGTCATAAAATAGTAAAACAGCGACTAATAACAAAATTCCAAATCCATATAAAAATGTCGACAATTTCCAATACTGTTCACTATCAAATTGCATCACAACGATAACAGCGATGGCTCCTACCCCATACCACAAAGCATGTAATAGAGTCGGTCGGATATCTGATCCTTCAATTAGAGTAGTGGTTGAATAAACACTCACTAACCCAATTATTGCAAGCAACATGACACTTAAAATAATGCCATAATCAATTCTATTATCGTATGGTTGTCTACGTCTGGCGGTATTCATTCGGTTTTCTCCTTTTCACTAAGTAAAGACTGAGATTCTTTTTCATCATTTACTTTAAAAATTCTATATTTTAAACCTGGCATTAAGCTACTATGATGTCGAAAATTAGGACTATAAGAAGCAAATTGTTTATATTGCGTCGTTTCCTCAACAAGCTTCCAATAACTTTTCTCTTTAAAATCATGATAAAAAACATTCACATAGCCACCAATAGCTATCACCATTGAGTTAAAATACAACCAAATGACCACAATAATAAGCACTCCAATAGTGCTATTACTGGTACTATTGCTTGAAAAAGCTAAGTACAGAGTAAATAATTGAGAAACTAGGAGAAAGCCAATTAAAGCGACTATGGCTCCAGGTATACTATAGTTTATCGACCAATCTACATTAGGAATAAAGTAATAGATAACGACCAAAATAGAAAAAGTAATTAACAAACCTATAAGCCAACCTTGTTCAAAGATAACATCGATTGCATATAAACGAATATGGAACGTCTCACTTAAGAAAGTAAGAATATATTCACCGAATAACATGGTAAATGACAATATTGTCACTACAAAAACTGTCGCTAAAGTAAATAAATATGCAAAAGCCCGTTTAAAAATAAAATTCTGACTTTTCTCTACTTTATAGATGGTGTTCAATACTCTTTGTAGGGTATTAAACACATTGGATGCTGGCCATAAAGAAATAATTAACCCCAAAGAGAATATACTCGAACTTGTTCCTGTTAAATAGGATTCCAAGATCGGTATTAATACATTCCCTACCTCATATGGAAGGACTCGATTGATGGTTTGCAGAATTTCAGCTTCTGAAATAGGTAGAACAGCTATAACGTTAGCAAGTGCTAATAAAACGGGGATAATTGCCGAAATAACATAGAATGACAGCTCTGCCGCATAGCTTCCAAATTTTAATTGTTGATTATTTACTTTGAAGGTTTTTAACAAACGTGATACGACTGAAGGTTGCTCTAATTCCAAGTAGTTCGCCTCCTTACTTCATATTAACTATCTAAATTTAACATAACTAATTTGAAATTGCATCTTTACACCGAACTTTTATTAATTTTTATGAAAATAAAAAATTTAGACTATTGGAATTTGGATAGGTATAATAGATTTATGAATTACTTAGGAGGCAATTTATGGCAACAGGTGTAACTTTTTATTTTGTAAGACATGGCGAAACTTTTTTGAATTTGATGGAACGTGTTCAAGGATGGGCAAATGCACCATTAACTGAACGTGGAGAAAAAGATGTTCATCGAAGCGGAAAAGGATTGGCTGATGTTGAATTCGATGCTGTCTATTCGAGTGATTTAATGCGAACAATTGATACGGCGGAAATAATTCTTTCCGAAAATAACTTTGCTGAAAACTTAACAATTGTTCCAATGAAAGCTTTCCGAGAGGTACACTTTGGTTATTATGAAGGCTTACCTGCCAAAGTACTATGGGATCAAGTCGATGAATTCGTCACTAAGCAACATGATTTACCTGCTGGTGATCGTAAAACAGTTCAATTCTTTATGAATACTGTTAAAGAGATTGATCCGTATAATAATGCTGAAAACTATATGGATTTTTGGATGCGCGTTGAGACAGGCTTAATTGAATTGCTTGAACGCCATGCTGATACGAATAAAAATATATTGGTTGTTAGCCATGGTATGACTATCCGAAATCTGTTAGAGGGCTTAGTTGCCGATTTTGACGAAATAGAACCTTTAAAAAATGCTTCTGTTTCAATTGTAAAATATTTGAATGGTCAGTTTGAACTCCTTGCATACAATCAAGTGGATCACTTTGCAGAAATTGCAGATGAAGCTTCAGTTGATCATTCAGAAAAATAAATAAAGGAGGAAACTGTTAAAGATGAAAATTGTATTATTAGAACCATTAAGAGTTCCAGATGAAACAATAGCTGAGTTATCACTAGCTTTAAAAGACAAAGGTTATGATTTTGAAAGTTATAGTGAGCGAACAACTGATCCAAAAGAATTAGCTGAAAGAACTAAAGATGCAGATATCGTTATCATTGCTAATTCCCCTTACCCAAAAGAATCATTTGAGAATGCAGATCAATTAAAATTGATTAATGTTGCTTTTACGGGTACAGACCATGTTGATGTAAAGTATGCAACTGAAAATAATATAAAAGTTGCAAATTCATCTGGTTATGCAACACAAGCCGTCGCAGAATTAACGATTGGACTAACGATGGGTGTTTACCGTTCATTAGCTCAAGGAAATGAAGATGTTCGTTTAGCTGAAGATTTTCCAGGTCTAATTCAGGGGCAAGAAATTCATGGCAAAACGGTCGGTATTTTAGGTATGGGTGATATTGGTTTGGCTACAGCTAAACTATTTATAGCATTTGGCGCAAAAGTGATTGCTTATAACCGTTCAGAAAGCCAAGAAGTGAAAGATTTGGGCATTGAGTACAAATCGCTAGATGAAGTTTTAAGTGAAAGTGATATCGTATCAGTTCATCTCCCTCTAACTGATTCAACCAAACACTTATTAGATGCAGAAAAATTAGCTTTAATGAAGGAATCCGCCATTTTAATTAATGTGGCTCGCGGACCGATTATTGACAATCAAGCTTTAGCCGATGCTTTAAATAATGACAACATTGCAGGTGCCGGGATTGATGTCTTCGATACAGAACCACCTTTACCAAGTAATGATCCTTTATTGAATGCTAAGAACGCCCTTTTATCACCTCATATTGGTTATTTGACGGACGAAGCAATGGTAAAACGTGCAAAAATTGTTTTTGATAACGTCTTGGCTTTTCTTGATGGTGAACCAAAAAACCTAGTCAATTAAGTCATTCAGTGTAAACATTGACCATGTTTGACATACAAACCATGACATGCTATAATGAAGTATATTACGGGGATGTCATGGTTTCGACAGGTATTGTTCGAACTTATGATGCGTCAGGAAGGCAGCGACTTCCTAAAAACGCTACAGTTAAATATAACTGCAAAAAACACAAACAATAATTTTGCTTTAGCAGCCTAAAAACTGCTTGCAAAGATCAGCCCGGCATCACCCATGTGCTCGGAACCTGGTCTCAAATTAAGTGGGATACACATTAGCTTTCCGTCTGCAAGCTAATGGAGAGATTATCAGACTCGCGAACACTGATGCTCGTTTATCAGCTAGGTGCAAGCTAAATTTTAAGTCGATAAACTATTGACGTAGATTTGTAAGTGGCGAGATATCTGGACAGGAGTTCGACTCTCCTCATCTCCATTTGATATAATTTCTAGGGTTCTAACAACATCTAAATGTTGATTTAGAGCCTTTTTTGTTGGTTTGATTTTCCTTACAAAACCCATTATTTACTATTAGGGGTAGTCAATAGGGTAGTCATTTTATCATAATAATGAAACATAAATATACTTATATAATATTGTTACTATATTTACTGTTTAATATTTTATAATTCAGGAAAGAATCAAACATTCAGCATTACTTTTTCTATATAAAATTAATCCACATTACATACACCAAATATGATTAGGGTATTACCCTTTTATTTTCCTTCTATACACCATCTAGCACTTATTACTATACTTTCTTTATAGAACTCAAAATAATCCAACTTCACAATCGAATAAGCATGTCATCTGTAACACCTTCAGTTTAATAAACTGTGAATAATAAATCAATTGTGTAATCTGTTCGAATGGATCATATCTAAAATTAACCCGTTCTTATGCAGAAATTTGATGAACATAAGCCTATCACTTCTGTAGAAGGGTTTTATAAAAACACTTATCTGTAGGGTTGCTATCATTATCGGGTTTAGATTCACCAATAACAAAAATAAACCCCCCTGCACTTCTTTTTAACCTTACTGAACAGCCTATCGTTATTAGCCATCTTCTAAAATTCTGCTTCTACGGTTATTTGATGATAGACTACCTACATAACAATCTGAAACAGCCTTGTATGGCTTATTCGGTTATACCCCTTAAACTCTTACCATCCAACATAAGCATACAGTTCCGTCTACCCTTTTTACAGTCGCTATGTTCCATTTGCTGGATGGGCTCATTCACAATTGATCTAACAGCGGTGTTATATAAGCACCATTTTTATATAGGGTTGTCACTCGATTCGCTCAAAAATGAGTTAAAGTCACGGTATTCGATAAACTACTCTGGAAAACTAATTTTACCCTTTAAAGCATAATATCCCCACACTTGAATAAACTCTTAGCAATATTCAGAAACTACATTTTAATGGTAATCAATGAATTAGCAGGTCTTTTTTAGTTCAAGTTAGGAAAATAGAATTTAATTAGTAAAATAAACACGCTACATATTAAGGGTATCTGCCTTCCATTTAATGCACTCATAATCGCTGTATAGGGAATATATAAGGTAAATATAGGTATCAGTCTATAAATAAAAAAAACGTCTTGTATAGCGTTTATGGGCGTTTTTAAGCCTGCAAAGTTTCTGCAAGTGGTTCGGCTAGTCTGTAATATCAACCATGTTTAAATTGCTGGTCTTATCAATTAACCTAGAGACTGCTTTTAAATTATCAATAAACTTACTCTGTATCTAGTTCACATTGATTGTATAGGCAGAATTGACACAAAACTTTTGATTACAGCAAAATCGTTTCAGATAGTAGTGTGTCACAGAATGATACAAATGTGCCAATTTGTTAGGAAAGTAAATTGACAGAAGATTCTAGAAATCCAAAGCCTTTTTGAAAAAGGTTGTTTGTCATTGATTGACAGAATTCTGTCATTTGAATTTCAGATAGATCTATAAAAACAGCTGATTTTTAGAGAGTGTCGGGGAAATTCTAAAATTTAATCAAACCGTATCAAAAGGACGTGCGACAGAAAATGTCGGGAGTCCGTCATTCAAAAGATGAAAGAAGAAGGCTATACGCAACAAGAAATAGGTGACCGTATTGGGTGGACTAGACAAAAAGTAAGCCAATATTTCATGTTACTAGAAAAGATTGCTACAACAGTACTAGAAAAAACTAAATTATTTCAAGGTGGTCGTGTAGCACAAAATGCTACAAATGTGACATTCAATTTTACCGAAGGTTGGTTCAGAAATCTAGGCTTATACAATTTACCTTGTAGCTAATACCCACAAGGGGTTATGTTCTTAAATCATCATAACAGCATTATTTTCGCCTTCATAACGCTGTTTCTACGCTCATTTCATGATACGTTACCCATCCGCTTATATGAATTGACCTTAAAACCGGTATTCTCTACACATGTATTGATCCAATTTCAGCTATTCCCAACGTTGAGAGTAAAGATGGAATTATTATTGAACGAATAGGATCTAAAATAATAATATAGATACAAAAAGACCCCACAATAAAAATGAGTGGGGTTACTTTAATCTCCTACTGACCAAGCAATATCTAATACTGCTTGTATGTCTAACTTCATTGGTATCGGCAAGCTATTGCTAGGATTATCGTAAGCGAATGGAATGGATTAAGAACTGTAAATTCGAATTTATCTATATAGTAGTCTGCTGATTCTTTTAATGCTGTAAGATATATTCCGTGAATCGTTACATCTTGGTAAACCCTTGAAGTTGCTTTAATGACTTCAAGCATTAACTGACGTCCAACACCATGACCTTTGTATTTTTCATCTACTGCAAAGTATTCGATAATTAAATAAGGATAGCCATCATTTAAACTAGCAGAAATACTTCCAGGCACTATTTTAGAAATTGTATATGAAATATACCCTGCTAAATCTCCATCTACATCAGCTATGGTTGTTTTATTAGCATGTTTCTGTTTTACTGGATTCGTTTCATCTAAAATATAATTATTTAATTCAAGGTTTCCACAATTAAAACTCTTTGCTTTTTCATGTGCATTATGAATCCAACAGTTAACATCAGAAATAATTACTCAATTACCCATTTTTACCTGACAACGGACAATTCCTAATTACTTTAACTTTAGGTAATGATTTCAACTCATTAATAACCTTACTAGAAGCATGGCTAGATGTTTCTAAATTCTTTTTTACCACTTCTTTTTCAAGTTCATTATTAACTGGAATTACTACACTTCTTGTTATCACAGCCATATGGTTGCCCTCCCTTTTAAAAATATAACACTATCTATGGTTTATTATAATTTACCAATCAAATTATTGAATTGAAAGCACAACATGCGGTATTGTATCAAAAGCTACGTAATAAACACAAAAACGGATCAATCCATTTTTATGATTAAAAAAATATACTAAAGTTTAAAAAATACAGTTCATTAGATCTAATTTATTACCAAAGAATATATTTCAAAACTGCTTCACTATCTTTAGCCATGATATATGCGATTCCTTTTTAATGTGGTGGATTCACCCTATTTACACCTTCTCATGAATCAAGACTAAATATCTAAAATTCAACATAGAAAAGACACTTATAAAGGCTTTTGAAAAAAGCTCCAATATAAGTGCCTTCTTATTGATCTAAATATTTGTTTCTGTGTAGACCAACAACTAAATGAAGAACTTTTGTCCCAACACTAGGGAAAACACACCTAACTAACTACTTTGTACCTAGTGTTTGTAGATTTTTTAATATTACATTTACTTTATTATTTTTAGCTTGATGCCTTTGTACCATGTTTTCCACAACAGATTTAACTTTATCAGCAAAACCATGCTGTAGGCACTCTTTAGCATTAAATGTTTGTTCAACATTCATCCAATCGATAATCTTTTTTCTGCTAATTCCTGTTCGTTCCACATAAATATCGACTATTGACGAATCTAATGTCCTAACCATACGACCGTAATTTTCAATGTCATCAGCATTACCGTAAACCATACCACTAGCATTATGAATTAACATTGTTGTCCCTGTGTTCATAACCACTTTATTAGCACCCATACATACAATTGACCCTGCACTTGCTGCCCAACCTGTTACCTCGACAGTAATATGCTGTGGATGGTCTTTTAAATAGTTGTAGATTTCAATGCCCTGATAGGCGTCACCACCTGCACTATTTAACTTGATGATAATCGGCTGTTCGACACCTTGCAACGCTTCTCGAACCATTTCAGCACTGATATAATTATCATCTTCAAAATAGTTTTCACCTATACGACCTGACAAATATAAAATAAAAGCTTCTTCAGTCACTTCATTTCTAAATTCATACTTAATTTTCTTCACTTAGTTCCTCCTCCCTATAGCTATTTAAATAGTTTAGGGTCATATTCAGGACAAAGTTAATTTAATGATGTTTTTATCTACAAACGATTCAATGAAGATAAATTGGTTAAATAAGACAACCGTTATATACTGTAAATATATTTACTAATCAATATTTATGTATATAAACCATCTTTTTTATGCAATTAGGCGTGACACATGTAACCCCCTATCGTACGTATAGTTATTCTTTTTGTTTAGTCTCTACCCCCTCCCCGTTTCATGGTTCCCCCAAAAAGGTCAAGATGGTTTCAATGGGGGGTTTAATTCACAGCAAAAACCTCCCCCAACTATAAAAACACAATCCACACAGCTTATGTACCCCCCTTGTGTGTAGCTAAGCTAGTAGAGTAGTGTGTATAGGCTGTGTGGTGTGTACAGAGCAACGAATAATATCATAGCTAGAGCTACTGTGTGTCTCGCCCTTCTTCAGGTCACACACTTATATAGAGGTCTGGGTTACTCGTAACTGAATATAGGTGTGTAGGTCTGGCTTGCTCTAAAGGTTCTAGGGCTAAGGCTTAAGCGTGCATAGTATGGATAAGACTCAACCAAGTAAGCATGTGTATAGCTGTTCAGTAAGTTCTTACCTTCCTCCTTGATGAGAGCATGCATATACTTATCAACGTTCCCTCGCAAGTGCGACAAAACATCTGAATCGTATTCTACCGATTCAACAATCTTAATTCGTTCTTCTTCTGTCTCGTCTGGATCATCATAATAAAATGGATAAACTAATTGAAAATGTCTCTTATGAATATTCTTTGTAGTAGTAGTATGACGATAGCCATCATCTGATAAATGCTTAGTAGTTACTTGATAATAATTACCCATATCAACAGCTGATGAAACATCTGTATCAATCGGAATATATTCTCTAACATAAGTATATACCGCTGGCAATCCATAAGCTTCTCCATTAAGTTGTGCAATGTTTTTTTCGAATGCATTCATTATTTAATTCCCCCTAAAATTTCTTTAGTCACATCTGTCTTTGTATATCGATTAGAAATAGCACGGTTTCCTTGATTAGTTATAACAGGCTTTGCTAGTAATGGACTAACTTCTGGAACGTAATAGCTAACCCCTTTAAAAAGCAAGGTTAGAGGTTTGTTGTCGCTATGAAACAGATAGTTCTCATCCTGTTCAATCTTTGATAAAGCATTTAATGCTGGCTTCACTTTCTCTTTAGTATCTAAAACAATCTGTTGAATTAATTCCTGAGCTTCTTTGATGTGTTCAGACACTTTATCAGTTAACTGGTCTATTTGAATCTGTAATTCCTTTTGTTCTTCTTCAATTGTCTCTGCTAAATTAATCTCCTGTTTCAACTCATCTAAATTTTTAACGGATTTCTCATACGCTTCACTATAAAAGTTTTTATGATCTGTGCCTTGTAAATCTGTAAGTAACTCAATTCTTTTTCGTCCTGTGATATCGGATTCTTTCGCTTTTCTTAACGCTGAATAAAAACTTTCACTACTCCCTAAAAGATTGCCTGAACCTGCCTTTATTTGATTGTGTCGTGGGTCTGCAAAACGTAATGTTTCAACTTCCGCATTTCTTAATCGGTTAAATTGTTTGATAGATTTTTCATAACTCATTTTCATTAATTCCTTTCTTATTTCAACCACTTTTCAACTATTGTTTTATTAAACCATTTTATAAATTCCATTTTTTTAAATCCTTTTTCACTCACATTGAAATACCACTCATCCGCATGAATATCATCAATAGTAAAACCTGCTAAATACATCGCACCTTTAAATGCACCATTCGTTATATAAATGCTATTCTCAACTTCAAACATTTCTTTTAAATCAACTGAACTACGCTTCTTGTTTACCCGCTTAGACTTTTGTAGCGAATTACAATAATCCAATAAAACCTTTTGTTGTTTCCGATTCAAATACTGAAATGCTAAAGGGCTATCGGTAGTGATTAATGGTTCTTCTTGAACAGTACTATCTGGAACAGATAAGGTACCAAACACTTTGTACAACCTACGAACCTGCCTATTATTCATATCAGATTGACCTCCTTTCAGAAGTTCGTTGTTCTTCTTCATTAATTAGTTTTCTGTGGATGGTGACTACTTTTTTATTAGTCACATCAATTAAATCAGCTAGTTCTTTGGCAGGTATTTCTAAGTGCTTCCGTATGGCTTTAATTGTAGGTAATCGTATTTCTTTGGTTTTTTCATCAATTGAAACTAGATCTATATATTTAGCTTTAACAAACCGTAATTCGTCATCATTTAATTTTTCCAATACCTTTAGAATTTGTTCATAGTTTCTTTGTCCCCAATCCTGTTCTGCACCACCATTCAAATAAATCGGTAATTTCCTCAATATATGGTTAGTCTGCCATCCGTATTTCTTTTCCACAATCCAGTATTCCCTCCCATATTAATCAGCTGTCATATCAAAACTTGCTAATCGTTGTAATACATTTGATTCCCTTTGTTTTGAAATTGCATTCTGTTTCTTCTTTGGTTTAATTGTATTGACATACTTTCTAGGGTTGTATTTCAATCGTATGTATTGCTCTATCTCTTGTATCTCTTCATAAGTTGCAATCTCAATATCAGAAGGAACGCTGTCAGGGCTGTTTAAAGCCTGTTTCAGGGTATCCACATCAATATTAACCAAATACCTATTGAAGAGCTTTAACCTGTCCTTATGCCTTGCTATCCGTCCATCTATAGAACTTTGAACATCTGCTAATATGATAGCGTGCTGTTCAGGTGACAAGGCTTGATGGCTAGGCTCAATAGCTCTATCAAATATCGTTCCACTAGTAAACGAATGTAGATTGTAATAAGAACCTTGAAAAGATTCTTTATTTTGCAAAGCCTTTTTTATTCGGTTCTCCAATCCAAAATAATAAGTAATTGTTTCTTTAATTGCATAATGTGTTAAGTTAATCGCCTGCACCCCCATGAAATGAAATTATCAATTTATATGAACTTTTAATCACGTTACAGAATGACTATCTTACAGTAACGGGGTACCTGCTAGGCACATACGTTAACGTAACAATGTGACCTTCATCATAATGCCTATTAATGCTGGTAATCGAATAACCTTGCTTCTCTAATTTATTTATCGTCACCAGCACTTTATATGTCAATTCCCTAGAATCAAAATCTTTAATATAGGCTTTTTTCAATTGGATCACTCCTTTGCTTCAGGAAAAATAATAGGAATGGATTGTCTGATGTTTCGCTTTTCTTCAGATTCCACTTCTTGCATTTTAATGTTAAATCTCCAATTTTTTTTATCTACATCATAAACTTTAAACCCTGCTAGAAGCATAGCTCCTTTAAATTGTCCGTTCGTTACATAACTACCATGAAGATTACGCTCATAGATATGTTTTAATCCATAAGATGAAATTCTGTGATTAAACTTATTCGTTCTCTCAAAGATTAGACACCACATCAATAGATTCTCTTGCTCCTGCTTACTCAATTCAAAAAAACTGTATGGATCATCTGTTGAATTAAAGTGATTATTTTTAGGTACTACTTTTTTAATTGCATTCCAATCGATAATATTACTCATATCCCCACACTCCTTACACCTATTAGGTGATGTTCGCTTATAATTTACACGTTAGGATTTTCTAATGTGTAAGCTCTCAGCCTTACTCTCACAAGGGTTTACGGTTTTTTTACACATTACACATTAGAAATATAATTAGATATAATATATTATTTATCCTACCTATTTTTTATTTTTCTTAAAATTAATGGTTTCTAACGTGTAACGTGTAAATCTTCTTCAAAACCCATATATGCCAATGCTTTTGACCTTACACATTAGGTTACACATTAGAATTTCCTAACGTGTAACGTGTAAATCAATCAACCCTCTTAAATCCTCGTTGCCTTCTTGTTTTTCCATCTGGTGATGTTCTTTTAATATTTGTATCAACTTTCCAATTCGGAAGGTTTAACATAATCTCGTTAACTTCCCTAGCGACTGTGTTGCCTCTTAAATCACCGTCAATATCACGACCAAAGAATTCTGTTAAAATTTCTTTAGCTGTAATATCTTCTCGAATGACTAAATCTGATTGAACACCAGATTCACCACTCAAGTAACTGCGTTTTTGCTCCAATGTCATTGAATAATAATTGTGTGGAATCTCAAGGTCTAACATTTCAAGTAAAGTATCTTTTGTTATGTCAACTTCTTCAACTTCACCTCGTAAAATATCGAACGCTTTTTCGGATTCTTCACTAATTACCAATGACTCACCAATGGAATAATATTCCAATGCTTCCGCCCACAGCTGATGTACATAATCCATGGTTAAATCATTAAACACACTTAATTCAGGCTCTGCATTATCGTGAATCATAAATGGAACGAACCGCCTATTACCTGTTCTATCCTTCAAGAAGTTCTTATCATTTATCGTGGCTATAAATACCGAATGCCTTTTATAAAATTTCTCTTTCCTGCCATAAGGCATACGATACTTATCTTGTGTAGCTGTTAGGAATTTTTTCACAGCACCAACTGAATTGTTTTTCAAGAATTCTAATTCTTCCAACTCAATCAACCATCCACTATTAATGTTTAAAAGAACATCCTTATCGATACGTTCAGACAAGGAAACATAGTATTCTGAATCCATTGCTAGCTTAGTAATCGCTGTGGTTTTACCCGTTCCTTGCTTACCTCTTAAAACAATCGTGCTATCAAACTTAACCCCAGGATCATATACCCTTGCAATTGCACCTATAAACCATTTACGTGTGGCTTCTCTGTAATATGATGTGTCCTCTAGTCCAAAGAAATCAATGAAAAATGTTTCTACTCGTTCGGTTTTATCCCACTTAACAGATTCAATTAATTCCTTTATTGGATGATACTTTTTCATTACACCTAAATTATTAACTATATGAAGCATATCTCTTTGAGGTAAATCTGTGTAAATCTCGCTTACTTTTCGATACATATCAGACATGAAAAAATCATCAACGATTTCAGTCTTATCACCTATAAAATATTCAATATATTCGGTGAACTCGTTTTGAATGAGATCTACAGCAAGGCTAGCCATTTTCTCATGGTTAATGTAATTTCTAATTAGAACCAATTTAGAGGGCTTATCTTTACCCCCGTCCTTTTCTACCCACTTGACACCATTACCATCGATGAGTGTAGAACTTCCCTCACTTACTGGGGTTAAATTTTGCTTGTTAGCAATCAACTCCCACTTTCGAGAACTCCAATTGTCTTTATTTTGATTAATAGTAAGGCTGAAATTATTGTTGTTTTTACCCGTATAACCGCCTTTGAAAGATTCGTAAGCTTTATAGCTAGTAAGGAAACCGTAAGTATGTTCACCTCGTTGCTCGTCCCATTTTGGACGATATAAGGCGGATTTTCTGAACCATTCATCTACCTTATCGGGGTCTCCATTCGTCCACCACCACATCATATTAATCAATGCTTGGTCTGCAGAAGAATCATCTCCATTGTGTTGTGAAGTGTCCCCATCAAAGAATAAGGCTTTAAACTTATCACCATTTTTAGCATTACTTGCTTTTTTTGTTAGTTCTTCGATTGTAAGTGAGTTGCCTTCGGGATCAGGTATAGGTATATCATTTTTACTTTGTGTTTCATTCCCCAAATATTTGTTATGAAGTGGTTTTATTAATTCTGTTCCGTTGGGGTTTATTATATTAATGTCGCCTAATTGGTTGCCTGTAACGGTAAAATATCGAGGTGAAGTTTTATCATACATTTCCACCTGTTCTTTTCTCTTGCGACCTTGTGGTAATTCGCCCTTTATAATAAAGTGCAATCCATTATCGCTCGGAGATATTTCTGCATAGGTTTGAAGTTGGTTATAAAATTCGCCCACTATACCTGTTTCATTTCCGTTTTGAAAGGCTGTTATCTCATCTTTAATGTTATCTAAATCAACCCCAATAAAAGGAGTGTTTGTGAACACAAAACCTAATCCGTCAAATCTATGCTCGTGTTCAATGATTGTATTGAAGTCATGCCATGTATCGGGGTTAGTAGTCCTTGCCTTCGCCCCTGCACCTGCAACGGGATCATAAGGAACTTTGGTATATTTAGATTCGCCGTTCTCATCAACTTTAATATTACCGTCTGAATCTCGTTCTATTTCTCGTTTCCACACGATCCAATTAGGATAATCTTTCAATTCATCAGGTACTGCTTCATAACCTGTAATGTCTATTTTTTGTTCCACTAAATCCCCTCCTCTCTATAGTAAAATCCGTTTGAACTATTATTTATCTTTTGGTAACTCAAGTTCATCTAACTTTTCTTCAATATCTCTAGCAAAACCCCTCACAATAAAATTTAATTCAATAAGTTGCTGTAAACATCTATTCGTTTCATAAGCTAGTTCAAAAATAGCTTGTGGTTCGTTCTTTTCAAATCGAAATGCTAACTGTTCTAAAGACGCTAAAATATCATCTGTAATTGTTGTTAAAACTTTTATTTGTGAAGCGGTAACTGAAACGTTTCCTAACTCATAATCTTTTTTCATGTTTATCGTCCTTTTCATAAAATGATTTTTGTTATCTATTCAACATATTCTCTAAAAATGGTATAATATAAGTAAATACGGAAAAAACACTCGACCGTTTATTTCCAATGTTGCTTACTAAAGATTCGTGGTCTTTAGTAAGCTTTTTTCTTATTTCAACACCATTTAGACCTGCCACAACTTAGTATTAAAGCGACTGATTTCATCTGCAGTCTTTTTGTCAATTTCAACCCTAGATCTAAAATCATATTGTTCTTGGTGTAACCAACGTTCAAAATCTTCTCGATTATCGAACTCCATAACTCTTGCTTCACCGTCAAAGTAACCATTCTTATATGAAACTCCAAATATTGTTTTCATAATGTTCACCCCCTTTAAAGCAAGTGCTAATCAGTCCTTCTGTTCATCAACAAACCCTAATTTTTTTGTTGTATCACATCTTGCCATTAAACCAACAGCAACCTCATCCATCTTTCCGTATAGCGTATCAAGAGCTATAACTTTCAATTCTTCTAAACTATCTGAATCAGTTAAATCAGCTAATAAGATTTCATTACATAACAGAATTAGCTCAAGTTCCAATGTTGCAATATCATATTTAAAATCAGGTTTAACAGCATAACCTTTGTAAACTTCTTCCCAATTATTTAGTTGATAAATTCTGCGGTTTACAAAAGAATCCATGTCACTCCAAAACTGATCCGTTGCTTGTGAAAATGTCATAATTCACACTCCTTTAAATTCAACAGCTGGATACATTTTATTCATAGCTACGTTCTTCAATGAAATTTTTGTATTGATGGCTTGCTTTCCATTTGTGAGTATTTATACGTTCTGCAATATATTCCTGAATTTCGTAATCGTCCATCTCCTCTAATTCAGACGCTCCGTTTAATTCGCCTATCATCAAATGTAAATCAGTAATATCTTTAGTTAAACCTTCCATTGATTGTAGAGAAGAAAGTCTTATAACTTCCGAATCCTTCTCATAGGATTCAACCACATCTTTACTAATTTGAACCAATTCCTCGTAACGTTCGTTGATACTTCCTATAATTTGATTTCTTAGATTTTCCATATTTTTTTCTCCTTTATTGCGGTTGGGACCAATTGAACCCGACCGAGTGTTATTTTTTACCCTGCATTATGTGGTGTGTGTAATGTGGATTTTAAAATTTTAGTGCCTCAATCGCTCGTTCAACATCTTCCATACTATAAAGCTTCTGCCTTCCTACCTTTGAATAAGTAAGTAATCCCTGCTCTAACAAGTTGTTGAGTGTGTCCTGACCAATCCCGATATAGCTTTTTAATTCCGTCTCATTTAACCAACGTTTATTAGATATGCCAATATTTTCAGTCGCCTGCTTCACAGCCTGATTAGCTAATTGCAAGAATTGCTGGTAAAGCTGTTTTTCATATTCAGGCGGTAATGTTACTTGTATTTTTGGTTGTTCCAATTTAATACACCTCCCTGTTAATTCCTAGTAATTCATCTAATGAAACATTTAGGTAATCAGCTAATTTTATAACCGTCTGTAAGTTCGGATTCTTTGACCTCTCGTGAAATAAATTGAACAGAGTAGTTTTTGAGATTCCCGTATCTTCATGAACATCAGTAACAGTTTTTTGCTGATAAGCTAAAATAACCCTTAGATTATTTTTCATAAAATCACTCCTTTTTGTTATTTTTTAACAATACTCTATGATATTATCATACCATATACTATTTATATTGCAATATGAAATATTAAATAACAATGTATTACGAAAAAATAACAGTAAGCTGGTTTTTTTTACTTTTTTATAACAATGTGTGGTATATTAGTATTGGAATTACATAGAAGTGAGGTGATTAGATGATAAAAAATAACCTAGCTGTTTTAATGGCAGAACGTGGGTATTCTGCGACTGATATTTATAATGCTACAAAAATATCAAAAACTACTTTAACAAGCTTGGTTAACAACACAGGTAAAGGGGTTCAATTTGATACAATAAATACACTATGTAAGTTCTTAAAAGTTGAACCTAAAGATTTTTTCTTGTACACAAAATATGATTATGAAATAACAAATTTCAAAGAAAACGATCATCCGCAATCTATTCACGACCATAGAACAGGCGAAATAGTCTCTGTTGCAAATTTTTATGGTTTAAATATTTATTTTGATGACGGAACAATACCTTTATCTTATGAGTACACACTAGTATTATTTAATGATTATCAAAACGATTATTATAATATGATGGAACTTTCTACAGATGACTATGATTCAAGAAGTTACAGAACATTGAAAGATTTCTTTGAAAATTCACCTCAAATTTTTGTAACTGAATTTATGAATGATTTGAAAAAATACATTGAAGATAGCTCTGAAATTTATTCAAAGGAAAATAGTGAAGGAATACTAACAATCTTTGATAGAACTGTTAAATTAAATATTAAAAAAAGCTAAACTATTAATATCCCTCTCCCCTAGTCATGTGTGGTGTGTGTAATGTGGTAGAAGGGAAAAATAAAATGATTAAAGAATATTACTTAAAGGATGGTACTCGAAAATTTTATGTTTCGGTATATCTTGGTCTTGATAAAGTTGGTAAAAAGAAGCGAACTACCCTAAGAGGTTTCGACACAATAACAGAAGCAAAACTTGCTGAAGCACAACTATTGAAAAATAATCCAATTGATAAACCTAAATCAATGACATATGAAGCGGTTTATGAATTGTGGTTAAAAGATTACTCTTTAACTGTTCGTGAGAGTACTTATCAAAAGACAACAACTATTTTTCAACTGCATATACTACCTAAAATAGGTTCAGCTATTGTCTCTGAAATTAAACCGTATGATATTCAATTGTTAGTTAACGAATGGATGGATAAATTCGTAAATTATAAAGTGATGGTTCGCTACATGAATAAAGTATTCAAAAAAGCCATTCAAATGGATCTAATGAACTTTAGTCCTATTGATAAAATTGCCATGCCTAAAGCTAGTAAAGTTTCTCAAAACATCAAAGATAACTTTTACTCTAAGGAACAGCTGAACATTTTGCTATCACAATTTGAAAAAGATGACACAAAAAAATGGCTAGCAATGTTTAGATTACTAGCCTACTCTGGTATGAGACAAGGTGAACTGCTTGCTTTAACGTGGAATGACATCAGTTTTAACTATAATACTGTGGACATCAATAAGGCACTTACAAGGGGTATTAATAACTCGCTAATTATTCAACCTCCTAAAAGTAAAACATCTGAACGTGTCATCACAATAGATCAGCAAACGATAGATATATTAAAAGCATGGAAACTAGAGCAACAAAGAATATTGATGATAACGGGTCAACGTTCTGATAATCAGTTGGTGTTCTCAACTGATAAAGACAATGGATTTTTGACAACATCACAATTAAGACAAAACATCAATAGAGTTCAAACTGCTGTAAATCTTCCTAAAATAACTGTACATGGTTTAAGACACACCCATTGTTCTTTATTGTTTGAAGCTGGTGTTAAGATGGAAGTTGTAAAAGATAGACTAGGACATTCTGACATATCCACAACAATGAACGTGTATACCCATGTAACAAAAGCCAAAAAAGAAGAGACAGCGGAAACTTTTTTAAATTTTATGAACAATTAAACCTTAGGGGTAGTCAAAAGGGTAGTCAAAACGATGTAAACGTTGATATAACAACATAGTTGCGACTCTCCTCATCTCCATTATAGCTTTACTAAGGTTTCCTAACAGCTTCTAAACGCTGGTAGGAAGCCTTTTTTAATTTCTGAACTTTTCTTGCAACTGCTATAAACCATTACCAACCATTACCATTTCCATTACTGATAGAAAAAGGGTAATGGTTTTAAAACATTAATTTATATTAACTATTTCTTTTTAATATATTTTTTCACTAGTGTTGCATTAAAATTATACTATTTCATCGCATAAAAAAATCCTTTATAATGGAGTTGGATGACTTATCCAAGACCATTACAAAGGACAATAGCATGGATAAGTATAAAAAAAAAAAGACCATAAAGAAATGGTTGTCGTTTATAAATTTAGAAAAATTAAGTGGTAAATCACAAAAAGCTATTCAAAGCTTTGAATCTTACATCAAAAAATTAACCTATGATCGCGCTCTGAGGCTCTTTTTATTCGCAATTAATAATGAAACAAAGAGTTTACGCCATTTGGATAGTCAGTTGGTAAATCCAGATCTTAGAAAAACATTCGAAATGGATGAAATCAGTTATTCTCAACTTTCTCGAGCACTCAAGAAATTGGATACATCTGTGTTAATGGAAATCTTTTCCCAACTTTTATTGCTAGTACATCAGCAGACCGAAGGTCAGAAGAGTGAAAAAATATATTTAGTTGATTCAACGACCTTTTCGTTCAGTCAACCTTCCTATCCTTGGGCAAAATTTCGTAAGACAAAATCAGGTGTTAAATTGCACTTAAGTCTTTGTTTCATGGAAGACGGTTTGCTTCATCCTGAGCAATTTGGGATTTCTAACGCTGTTGAGCATGATAGTGACCATCTAGAAGTTTTCGTTAATAAACCAGAAGCTACATATGTTTTTGACCGGGGATATTTAGATTTCGATCGCTTCGATAAGATGCACTCAGACGGCTATTTTTTCGTTACCCGAATCAAGAAAAATACGATTACTCATGTCCTCGATGAATTCGAAGTAAAGAAAGATTCTGATGTTGTCAGTGACCAGCTGGTTATTTTAGGCAAGAAAAAGGACACAAATAAAGACAAACCTTTTCGAGTTATTACGATTGAAAGAAAAGGTCAATCGGATTTACGGCTTGTCACCAATAAGCTAACGCCTAAGGCGGAAGAGATTGGAAAAATGTACAAGTCGTGTTGGCAAATCGAATTCTTTTTCAAACACATCAAACAGCACATGACGATTAAGAATTACTATTCAAAATCTGAAGATGGTGTCGTTAACCAAATTATTTTAGCAATGATCGTTTATCTACTTATGCTACTCATAAAATTGGAACTTGGACTAAAACAAACCATCTTTCAAATTTTAAGAGTGTTTCGAGCAGTTCAATTTGAATCTTATGATTATTTCGTGAGAATATTCGATCCAGGATAAGTGAAAATGTTCATAAATCACTGGGGATAAAATAAAATAAGCTTAAAATTTCTGGAAAAAAGTCATCCCTTGCGCCAGCAATTAAAACTTTTTTCCATTTTACTGAAAAGTACTTGTGAATTTAAATACAATAAAATTATTGGGTGAGTATATAGTTTTATGCAACACTAGTGAAAACCTCTGTAAAATAAGTTTCTACGGACATTTCAATGTCCATAAGTGTTTGATTATTGTGTATAATTTCTACAATGTCTGTTATAATTTGATTCATAAGAAGGCCTCTTTCTGTGTTTGTGGTGAATATAGAATAGAGGTCTTCTTTCTTTTTGTCTACTAATTTTTATTAGTCTTTACGAGAAACATTATACACATAGTGAGACGTTTCCTAAACACTTCTCTTTACTATAAATCCGTTGTGTTTTGTACCTATTTTCAGTAATCTATTACAGAACAAATCCGAGTGTTTTTCGTATTAACTGTAAATGAGTCATGTGAATTTCTCATGGTTTGTTTGGTAACTAAATCATAGGCGTTCATTGATCTTTTTTCATTTCAAAAGCAAAAATGGTGACAATTAATCAAAATTAGCCCATCAATACCATCTATTATAGAAACAATTTGACAAACAAAAAAGGAACACGCAACTGTACTTTGTAAATTCGCAGTTACTTGTTCCTTTTCATCTATATTGTATTAGTCTTCCTCTTCATCGTGGTAATCATCATCTTCTAGGGCTTCTTTTCCTAAAAAGGCTTGCAACATCCAGATTTTTGTATCTAAGTCATCTTTAAATTCAATTAGCGTATCCTCAAAGACAACATTCTCTTCTTCTTGCGCCAAGTGAATGGCACGAATCGTTAATTCACGAGTTTCTCTGAAATCATCGATGATATTGTCAACCATTTCTTCGGCTTTTATATATTTATCTGCTGGATCTTCTGATAGCATAGAATACTCGACAAGCTCTTTGGTTGTAGAAGCTGGTTTATATCCTGAAGCTAGCAGTTGTTCAGATAAACGGTCAAACCATTTTTCATTATCAATATATAGTTCCTCAAATTTTTCATGTAAAGTAAAGAAGTGAGGTCCCTTTACATACCAATGATACTGATGTAACTTTACATGTAGTGTGTGAATATTCCCTAAAAGATGGTCTGTAATGGCTGCTGCATTTATTTTCGTATGATGCACATGATCTTTATATTCTTGTTCTTCTTTTAATCTTTCTTGTGGTGTTTTTTCTGACATGATTCATTCCTCCATTATTTTTTTGATTTTTTAAGTAAACCTACGCGGCTTTTACATGCGATCTTTTTACGCCATAACCTAAGTCTTGGATAGCTTTTTCTATGTCTTCAATTGATACAGTGTCGTCGAAGTATACTTTTACACGGCTTGCATTGAACATCACTTTCAAGCTGTCTTTATCCACACCGTTTAAGTTACCAACACCATTTTCGATTTTTTGTAGACATGATGGACAAGTTAACGTTTCTAATTGAATATTTGCTTTTTGCATGATACATTCTCCTTTGAATTTTTATTTGTTCTTTATTCATTCGATTTACCTTATTGACACCTATAGTATATCAGCTATACAAGCTTTTAATCTTGATCTACATCAATTTAACGAGGTATTTTGTATTTCAATATTTTCATTTCTTACCTCTTATGCATCTATTCTAATCGACGACTAGATAGATTGAATTGATGTAGATCAAGAATTAGTATTAATCTCCTAATTGTTTCTGAAATTTGTTCGACTATATTATATTGGAAATTCTACCGTAATCTATTTTGTTTTTATTGTATTTTTTATGCATGAACCTCTTTTGCGTTCGCCGTTTCTACATCAGTTCCTTAGAGTCTGTATCGCAATAGTCTCATACCGTTCACAATTACCACTAAGATACTCGCTTCATGAACTAACATCCCGATTGACATGTTCATCCAGTCACTAAAGAATACACTGGCTAGTAAGACTAATACAAATCCGACTGCGATTACAATATTTTGTGTCATGTTGCTTGAAGTTTTTTGCGTTAAACCTAATGCATGTGGTAAGCGGCTCATATCTGAGTTCATTAAAACAACATCTGATGTCTCAATTGCGACGTCTGTTCCACCACCCATTGCGATTCCAATATCTGCCATCGCGAGGGATGGGCTAACGTTAACGCCATCTCCAACAAATGCAACGGTTTGACCTTTTTCTTGTAGTTCTTTCGAGTAAGCTGATTTATCTTCTGGTAGTAAGTTTCCATGTGCTTCAGTTAAGCCTAATTCTTCTGCGACCAAGTCTACTGTTCCTTTGTTATCTCCAGAAAGAACGATTAAGTTTTTGACACCTAAATCTTTCATCGCTTGTAAATCTTGTTTAACCCCTGGACGGACTTGGTCACGAATCCCCATTAAAGCTTTCAGTTCACCATCAACTGCTGTAATGACTAAGGAGTTTCCTCTTTTTTCGTAAGCTGCAAAATCTTCTTGCGCTTCTTTACTTAACTGTACATTTTCTTTTTCCATTAAAGCGACGTTCCCTACTGCTACACGGTGTCCATCTACTTGGGCAACGATTCCGCCACCTTTGACAACATCAGTATCTTCCACTGGCGATAAGTCAATATCCCCTAATGTTGATAGCACTGCTTTTGCGAGTGGATGGTCGGATTCATTCTCTACACTTACTAGGTAGCTTATTGCTTGGTCTGCTTCCCCATATGTTTTTGATTCTGCATCTTCTGGGTTCCCTACTGTTAAAGTTCCTGTTTTATCAAATAAAATTGTATCTACTTTACTAAAGTCTTGAATTACTTCTGATCTCTTTAGTAGTACACCGTTTCGAGCACCATTTCCGATTCCCGCAACGTTTGATACCGGGACTCCGATTACTAATGCGCCTGGACATCCTAATACTAAAATCGTAATGGCCAGTTCAATATTTTGTGAAAAGACCCATACGATAAAGGCTAGGACCAATACAGCTGGTGTATACCACTGTGAGAATCGGTCAATGAAGCATTCGGCTTCCGATTTTGAGTCTGGTGCTTCTTCAACAAGTTCAATAATCTTCCCAAAGGTTGTGTCTTCTCCGACACGATCTGCCCGGATTTGAATGGTTCCACTCTCTAAAATTGTTCCTGCGAACACTTCTCTTTTCGAACAGGATCGGCTTCCCCTGTAATGCTTGCTTCGTTAATATGTCCTTCCCCTGTTACAACCGTTCCATCAACTGGTACTTTTCCACCGGTACGAACTTGTAGAATATCACCTTCGTCCACATCCCACACATCGACTTCTTCAAATTCGCCATTGTCCATTTGTTTAAACGCGACTTCTGGCGCCATTTCTGTCAGTTCTTTAATAGCTGAACGAGTTGAGTCTAATGTACGCGCTTCTAACCAGCTACCGAATAAGAATAAGAAGGTAACGATTGCTGACTCTTCATAGTTTTGAATGAGAAAAGCACCAATAACTGCGATAGTCACTAATACATCAATACTGACCACTTTTACTTTTAAAGCACTAATTGCTTGTAGAGCAATTGGGGCAATCCC
Organism: Fundicoccus sp. Sow4_H7; assembly: GCF_052115865.1. Taxonomy (NCBI): domain Bacteria; kingdom Bacillati; phylum Bacillota; class Bacilli; order Lactobacillales; family Aerococcaceae; genus Fundicoccus; species Fundicoccus sp. Sow4_H7. Next base: position 117,105 of record NZ_JBQKME010000002.1, read on the forward strand.
TAAAATTGAAGCGATAATTAATGCGACGTTGAAAATTTACATATTGTCAAAGCCTAATCTTGCGATAAATCCTATAACGATTAAAATTCCTGAGATAAGTGTGATTTTATTTTACTGCTTGATATTTTTTGCTGAAAACCCATTTCTTTCTCCTCCTAGTTTGTACTTGTTGACTACAGTATACTCTGCACTTTTTCATTTAAAATTGCCCCCAATCAACTTTTATACGTTTTTATATTTCCTTTGCTGAATATCCAATCTCTTCAATCTTATGAAGAATTTCTTCTTCTGATATTTTATTCTCTTCAAATACTACTCTTGCTTTGCTTCTATCAAATAAAATTTTAATTGTTTCTATCCCCGTTAATTCATTTACATTGTCTATGATTTTTTGCATACAAGATGGACAGGTCAATTTTTCTAATTGCAACGTTATCGTCGTCATCTTCTCTCTTCTTTATTTTTTTAGTCATTACTCTGAATGTTTTGATTACACAGTTAGTATAGACCGAATATTTTGTTTGCGAATTGATTTATATCAATCTTTTACATTCATTTAAACATTCGAAGAAAAAAATCACTATCCGTTAAGATAGCAACTCTTTTTCTTTTATGCACCATGTTCATCTTGTAGAATCTCAAGCTTTTGAAGGACAGTATCTATACTATTGGGATCTAAATTCGAATCATCAAATTCCGCTCCATGCCCTTGAATCAGCATATTTAATTTCGGCTGCAAGCCAGTAATATCATGCGCTGCTTCTGGTATCTCACAGTTATGCGCGACTAACAAAGCGTCTGTTTTTTCGTGAAAAGTATCTAAAGAGTCTAAAGCCATATTAGAATCATCAAATGTTAAACCATGGTCTTCCAGTGAAAAATTGAATTTTCCATTTATGTCATTTGCTATATTTTTGTCCATTTCTATAAATCCTCCGCATTTGTATTTTTGTTACATCTACAGTCTACAAGAGGTAACCGCTGTAATAATTGATGCGTATCAATAAACTGTGTTATTATTAGAAATACTTTGAATGTATAGACACCGTTCTAAAACAAAATTTAAATTTGAATATAACTAAAGATACAATGGTTGAAAGTTTAGATGTAAACGGATATACGTACTTTAGGATATTATCGTACAGCGGTGCTCGAAAATCAGAAATACTAGCTCTTAAATGGTCGGATATTGATTTTGATACATCTACACTCAACATTAGTAAAACACTCACTAGGGGTTTAAACAACAAGATTATTGTGCAACCTACGAAGACAGTGAACGGTCGAAGAGTAATTGATATGGATTATGCCTTGATGAAGCTTTTAAAACAGTGGAAGATATATCAGGCTCAATTCATGCTGAAACTTGGTTTTAATACGAATACACCCGATCAGTATATTTTTGCGAATACGAGAAATAATTTCTATTCAATTAATGTTCCCAATGACCGTATGAGAAATGTGCAAAAGCGTAATGGTCTTAAATAAATTACAGTTCATGGGTTACGACACACACATAGTAGTATCCTCTTCTCTATGGGAGCTTCAATAAAAGATGTTCAGGATCGCCTAGGACACACAGATATCCAAACAACGATGAATATCTATGCTCACGTTAAAAAAGAAGAAAAGAAAGACACAGCAGATAAGTTTGCGAAGTTTATGGATAATTAAACTAGATTTATTGGAGAAAATGAGGTGAACAAGATGGATAATGATAACGAGCAGAGAAAAGAACTTCTAAAAGGAAAGGGATTTGTCTACTCTGGTGTATTTATTTTGTTAGTGATTATAACTATCATAATTATAATAGGCTTTTTATCTCTTTTGTATATAAGCTTTCGTAATTCTTAATCGTAAATATCCGTGCTCACGTTAAAAAAGAAGAAAAGAAAGATACAGCAGATAAATTTGCTAAGTTTAAGGAAAATTAAGGAGTTAGAAAATGCAGCATACTATGGGACTTTTTGAATCGTCTTTTAAGTCAATAAAATCTGGTAAAAAAACTGTTGAGGTAAGATTGAATGATGAAAAAAGAAGAAAAATAAGTATAGGTGATTCAATAATATTTACAAAAGTACCAAAAAGCAATGAAAATTTAACTGTAGAAGTTGTTGAATTAAGAGAATTCACAACATTCAAAGAAATGTATGAACGTATACCCGCAAAGGACTTTGATACGGTAGGAGATCCTATCGATTTAATGGTACAGCAAACTTATGAAATATACAGTGCTAATCAAGAAAATGAATGGGGCACTTTAGCAATTACTGTTAAATTATTAGAAGCAAATACGAATAGCCTCTAAATAAAAAAGGTTAAATTAAAACCATTACCATTTTTGGAGTAGTAATAAAAATGGTAATGGTTGGTAACGGTTGGTAATGGTTTATAGCAATTGTAAGCAAAGCTTTAGAATTAAAAAAGGCTTCCTATCAGCGTTTAGAAGCTGTTAGGAAACCTTAGTAAAGCTATAATGGAGTTGAGGGGGCTCATCTGTCCCCTTTCACATCAAAGTTTATAGTTCTATGGTAATGGTTTTAGTAATGGTTTAGACTAAATCTTCACGCATACGCCTATGTTTTATGAAGAAAAGGCCTTAACAACACTTTAGGATTTCTATTCGATCTACGTATAATTTATGCTACATAGTTATAAAGTTAACCAAGCACAGACACTAAGTTTTTATAATCCATGAAACTATATTCAATTATAATCCTGAATTATTCATAGTTCTAGTTTTTGTTCTTTATTTCTGGAAATCTGTCTATTTTCCTTGTTTCTTCACACAATATAGAATACTCGCTGGTTTATTTTTGTTGCTGTGAACAGGTATTTAAAAACTGAATCGTTTTGACCTGTTTTTGAGCGCACGAATCCCTTGATATTGAGTTGAATTTTAAATTTTAGTCGACCTATCTTTTTACCAACTGAGCTGCTGAATTTTATCTAACAAATAGTAAAATAACTGTTGAAACACATGGGAAAAACTTGTTTTTAGACGTAATTTCCGAGCGTTTCTCACTAATTTCCCTGCCACCTTCAATAATCGAAGGCGCAGTGTATTGATTTGGAAAGCTGCTTCTCTAGCTGGAAGACAGAGGGTTTTCATAAAATTGACGATGTTATATGCCAATAGACTGACCATCATACGCGCATAGTTCTCTAAGAAATCAGAGCTGTCTGTCTTATCCAAATAAAATCCGTTCTTTGCTTCCTTGATGAAGTTTTCCATCGTCCCTCGTTTATGATAAAGCTCGAACAGAGTGTGAGCTGAATGCGTACCAGAGAGATTCGTAATTAAATATTCATGCCGAAACACGAGTGCGTCCGCCTCTCTGGTAGATTTGATACAAACCCGTCGCTCTTTCGACCAGCTCTTTGCTTGGTAAGAGGTGGAAAAGTAATGAATCTCTCGTTCTTCCCAAGCGTGATCATCATCTATAAAGACGTTCGACTCAGCTAACTTTTCTAGATTCTTATTGGCTTTTAAGCGAATGACATAGAAGCTGTCGTTGGCCTCACAGCTGTCATAGACGTCTGGGGTCGCAAAGCCGCTATCTCCCCGGACAAGAATTTCTGTACAAGGAAGTGTTTGGTGATAATGTGTCAGGATGGGTTCCAAAAATTCTTTGACTCCCTTAGAAGTATACACATTGACAGAACGAAGTTCTGCTTTCAAAAAATCACCTGTGAGGCCATCAAAAGCAACCAATGGATGATAACCAGTTGTTCCGTAGTGGGCATTATAATGAGCTGCCTCCTGCTTGCCGAAAGTATCTGAATGAGTGGAATCCAAATCAATCACTAGCTCGGTTGAATGTCGTTCTAAACGCACTTTGTCGATTAACGCTTGATTCAGTGCTTGAAATTGAGTAATCGTCTCTTCGCTCACTCGGTCCCAAAACCGTGAAAGTGAAGCTTGCGAGGCGACGATCTCTTTTTCTAGCACTAACTGGAAAATAGGGTCGTCTTTCAACAGATTGGCAGAAGCATCCGTCGAATAGCCCGCAATAAGTTGAAAAAGTAATTGCTCCAGGATAGAAATATTATCATGAAGGTAGTAATGCCGTGTGTCATGGAAAGTGAGTTGCTCCTTTGCCAGTTCTGAAAAATTAATCGACTGCATAAATTCTTTAATCAGTATTAAGCCAGTATCCGTGGAGAGATTTCCACCTGTGTTTGTTACAGTGAGTTTAGAGTTGAATTTTGATCGTTTTTCATGTAATGTAGCCATTGAGAGAACCCCTTTCTTTGGTTGAGCTTTGTCACTTTAACATATCAGATTGGGGTTCTTTTTGAACACCTAAATGGTGTGGAAAAACAAACAAGATTAAGGCGTTACAATGCGCTTTCAGAGACTTTGTAGAAAAACTATGAATTTTTCAGGTAACATAAAGCATGTCCGTAATACCGCAGGTATTAAGAATCGCACAAACCCTTTACAATATTTGTACCAACACACCGTTTGGACTGAAAAGAAATTCAACAAAGCAGCCAAGGCATTGAGATTATCGGCGCAGCTTACAATGACTTAACGAGCGAAGTGAGTTTAGAAATTGTCTAGCAGATAAAGTCCGCAATCACGACCAAAGGGAGAGATGAAGGACGGTCTGCCCTAGCATGCGCAGTTGAATTACTTGCAAGTCCAAACCCACCACCCACTAAGCTGGATTTAATTCATTCTCTATATAGGGCTTAAATTGTGTTTCATACATCTGTTAGTAAACTCCGTCATGCTCAAGCAATTCAAAATGAGTCCCCCTCTCAACAATCTGCCCATCAGATAAAACTAAAATTTCATCCGAATTAACAATCGTTGAAAGCCTATGAGCAATAACTAAACTCGTTCGATTCTTCAATAAAGGTTCCAAGGTCTCTTGAATTAGCCTTTCCGATATCGAATCCAAACTTGATGTTGCTTCATCCAAAATCAAGATTTTAGGATCCTTTAAAATAACACGCGCAATAGACAAACGTTGTTTCTCTCCACCAGATAATTTAATTCCACGATTCCCAACAATCGTTTCGTAACCTTTTGGTAAGCTAACAATAAAATCATGGATATTCGCTTCTTTACAAGCTTGTACCATTTGTTCGTATGTTGCATCTGGGTTTGCATATAATAGATTTTCTTTAATTGTAGAATTAAAGAGATATGTATCTTGTGTCACCATACCTATATGACTTCTTAAATAGTGTAAATCTAAATCACGAATATCATATTAATCAATTTTTATTGTTCCAGCTGTCACATCATATAGACGAGGAATAAGATTAAAAATAGTTGATTTACCAGCACCCGACGGTCCTACAATTGCTAGCGTTTTCCCTGCTTCAACTTCAAAACTTAAGTCTTTTAAAATTGGAGACCCTTCTTGATAATGAAAATCAACCTCTTCAAATGTCAGTTTTCCAGTAAGAGATTCTGGAATGATGGCTCCGACTTTACTTTTAATATCGATTTCTAAATCAAGATAATTAAATACACGATTGAAAAGAGCTAATGAACGAATAAATTCAACCTGAATATCCATCAACTGCATTAAGGGACGATACATCCGTGTCATTAGGGCAACTAAAACAGTAATATCCCCGACAGTAAGGCCTTCATACCCATAAAGTAGCATTAAAATACCACCTATTAAATAGATAAACATTGGGCCAGCCTCGATTAATGTATGAGCAACCATTCTAAACCATCGCCCGATTGTTCTTTCACGGATTATTAGTTTAGCTAATTGTTCATTAGTTGCACTAAAGCGTTGGTACTCAGCTTCTTCTTTGGTATATATTTTGACTAATTGTTGACCGCTCACACTTAGTGTTTCTGAAATAATTTCATTGGCTTGATCATTTAAATCTTGAGTTTCATTCGTTAGTTCCCAGCGTTTATTTCCGATAATTCTGATAGGGATAATTAATAATGGAACAATCATAATGCCAACAATCGCAAGGATCCAGTTCATCCTAAAAATCGCAACCATTGAAGTAACTAAGACTGCTACATTCGAAATAGTTGAAGTGAAAGTACCTGTAATGGCCATCTCTACTCCATTAATATCACTTGTCATACGGGTGATAATTTCGCCTTGCTTACCAATTGTAAAGAAATGATGGGACAGTTTTTGTAAATGTGAATACATTTGATCTCGCATGTCTTTTGTAATATTTTGAGATAACCAAGCACTTAAATAGCTTTGAGATAAACCAACTAATCCTGAGCCAACTAGAACAAGAAAAGATAGTCCAATCAGAGAAACTAAGCGGTTAAAATCTCCCCCAATAAATCCTTCATCAATAATTAGCCCAGTTAGCATTGAAGGAAAGACACCTAGAAAAGCAGTAAACAAAATTAATAGAGTTAAAATTATTAGCTGTAAATTATAGGGTTGCATGTACCGATATATTCTAAGTAAAATGGCTTTATTTATTTTTGGTGGCTTTTTTATTAATTTCTTTATCTAATTCGCGATTACGTAATCTTCGCAAAAAATCACCTCTTTAATGATTTACTCTACTTCTTCAACATTTAATTCTTCCATCGCTTTCAGCACTCGAATATAAGCTTCCAAATCTGATTGTTCTACTCTCTCTACTAATTGTTCAACATACTCTCTCTGTTGCTTGAGTTTTCTAGCAACAACTTCTTTTCCTTTTTTGCTTAATGAAACAAATATTTTCCGTCGATCTTCTGTGGCAATTTTTCTAATAATTAAATCTTCTTCTTCTAGTTTATTAAGAATGGCAGTAATCCGAGGAGTAGATACATTCATAATCTGTCCTAATTCGCTTGGTTGAATTTGTTCTCCTCCATAATACAAGGACATGATCGCACGAAATCTTCCTCTTGACCCATGAGGCACTCGAAATGAATGGCGAAATAACTGCTGTTGATTCATTTGATGCACTAATTCTTCAATTAAAGTTTCATTTGTTGGCAAATTTACCACTCCTATTCTTTTTCTTATCTATCATTAGTTAACTTATGTTAATTATTTTATATTATTAATTAATATTTGTAAAGTATTTCCCATAAAATATATATTGCTACACAGCTTTTTAAAAACTAAAATATGTAACGACATATTTCATGATTCATCTCTCAATCGAATTTTTATATGCTTTTTTATATAATTTTTTATATAAATACTTGATATTAATATAATTTATAAGTATAATTATGATGCTTAAGCGAATTAATTTACAATATAATATTTAATTGATGAGGAGGTGTTTGTATGAATATAGATCGCTTTATTGCAGCTAGAAAAGATAAAGGTCTTGCACAAAGTCAATTAGCAGAAGGAATTTGCACCCAAGCCACTTTAAGCCGTTTTGAAAACAATGGGAAAGTTCCAAGTCTAAAAATTCTAATCAAATTATGTAATCGATTAGACTTACCATTAAGTGAATTGTTTCCCAAAGTTGGAATTATACATTCAGAAATCAATCAACAAATGGAAGAAGCAGAATTTTCTTTAATTTTAAGTGAATACAATAATGCCAATGAGATTATTGATAAGATAAACCTTGATAGTATAAATGATGTTGAGTTAACGATGCGATACCATTATATAAAGTCATTTACTATGATTCATAAGAAAAACTCTCCGATTGATAGCTTGTATGAATTAAATCAAATTTTACTTGAAAAATTTACTGAAGAAAATGAGATATACAGATTACTTGCTTATACAGGAACTGGGATGGTTTATGTTCAACTTGAAGAATTAGATAAGGCGGAAATATATTTTGCTAGAGTGTTAGAGAAAATCTATGATCATCCAACACAACGAATGGAAGAAGTATGGAGAGTATTACATATAGTTTTCCAATGCAGTAAGTTTTATGCACAAATTGATGAATTAGAGATTAGTAATGCCTTAGCAAATCATGCCATTTCGATTTGTTCAGATAATCATGTGACCTATTATTTAGCTAGAGCTGCTATTCAATTAACAAAGAATGCGATTAAACAGAGTAAACCTAAGAATGAAATTTTAGAATTAATCTATGATGCCAGAGCATATTCTAAAATCAATAGAAATAGAATTGCTTTAAAAGAATTGGAAGAAATGGAAAGTTTTATTAATACGGAATATCAGTGAGAGGAATCAAAAATATGATTAAATTATTAGGAATTGTAGGAACAAATTCAGATAACTCAACAAATAGAAAATTACTACAATTTATTCAGAGACATTTTTCTGAAAAAGCAGAGATTGAGTTAATTGAAATTAAAGACCTACCAATCTTTGTGAAAGACAAAAGTATCGAGTTACCTTCTATAATAAAAGAAATGTCTGATAAAGTAGAAAATGCTGATGGTGTGATTATTAGTACGCCAGAATATGATCATTCAGTTCCAGCAGCATTAATGAATGCATTAAGTTGGTTATCATTTAAAACTCATCCTTTTGTTGATAAGCCAGTTATGGTTGTAGGAGCCTCATACGGAACACTAGGTTCATCTCGTGCTCAAATGCATGCGCGTCAAATTTTGGATTCACCGGAATTAAAAGCAAGAATTATGCCGAGTTCTGAATATTTATTAAATCACTCATTACAAGCTTTTGATGAGTCAGGAAATTTAATATCTAGTGAAAAAATTGATTTACTGGAAGCTTTATTCAGTGACTTTTTAACATTTGTTAATATTACAGGTCAGCTAACGGAAGCTCACGAAGCAAATGTAAGAGTTGCAGATAACTATACTTGGGAAGATTAAGAAGGAGCGTAAAAAATATGAAATTAGTCGGAATCGTCGGATCAAATGCAAAAGAATCGTATAACCGTTTATTATTACAATTTATCCAAAAACACTTTAACGCTTTGATTGATTTAGATATTATTGAAATAAATAAAGTACCTTTGTTTAATCAAAGTAACGATCAGACTCACTCACCAGTCATACAAGATATTGCCAAAAGGATCGAGGCAGCTGAAGGTGTGATTATTGCTACACCTGAACATAATCATACCATTCCAGCAGCCTTAAAAAGTTTAATTGAATGGTTGTCATTTAAAATTCACCCTTTTGAAAATAAACCAGTTATGATTGTTGGTGCTTCCTATTATTCTCAAGGTTCTTCTCGTGCTCAACTATCATTGCGTCAAATACTAGACGCACCGGGTGTAAATGCCATTGTTCTACCTGGTAATGAATTTTTATTAGGTAATGTGAAAGAAGCTTTTGATGAAGAATATAATTTGAAAGATGCTGGAACTATAAACTTCTTAGCTTCATGTCTTGAAAAATTCATTCGTTTCATAGCTGTAGTATCCGCTCTGGACGACAAAAAAATAGAAATTGCTCCTGGAAATCAAGTTGAGGAAGATTTGTTTGCTAACGGTAGGATTGAATCAACGATTGAAGGCATCGATATGCGTGCAACTGATTGGGTTGAACAAGTAATTAAAAAAGTTAATCCTGCTTCCGGTAACGACTATGTTAACTTAAACAGAGGAATCCTAACAGTTAATCAAATCGATCAATTCTTACGTTCAATGCCAATGGAATTAACTTTTGCTGATAGTAATAACCAGTTCTTATACTATAATAGTGTTCTTCCTTCAGAAGAGATGTTTGCAAAACGGTATCCAGAGCAAGCTGGAAATCCATTAGGTGCATGTCATCCTGAGAGAACACATAAAAATGTCAAGTGGGTCATTTCTCAACTTAGATCTGGTAAACAAGATATTGTCAGAGTTCATGTGCCTACTCATGGTCCAGATAAATTTGTCGTCCATAACTACCAAGCTGTCCGTGATGATGAAGGAAACTACATGGGCATTAATGAATATATTATGGATATTAAGCCAACTGTAGATTGGTATTTACAACAAACTGGACAAGAATTAGTTGGTGGTAGCGACACTGTATCTGGTGCTTCAAAGAACAATAATAACCAAGCTGATGCTGTTTCTGGTGCATCAGAAACTGATAAAGTTGAAGAAGTTGTCGTTGATACAGTATCTGGGGCATCATCTCATTAATGATAGTGAGATGAAGTTCGAAGGATGTCTTTCGAACTTTTTCATAATGATTGCAGTAAAGGAAATGATTATATGGAACATCTGACATTTAAAGCAATGGGAACAACTATTAATTTGAAAATTCAGCACAGATTTGCTGCACAATTACTTACAGAAGCTAAAAAACGTTTATTCGATTTTGAACAACGCTTTAGTGCAAATAATAATAACAGTATGTTAATGCAGGTAAATCAATACGCAGGAATTAAACCAATTAAAGTAGATAAAGATATCTATGAACTTATCGAAATTGGCAAGAAATACAGTCTAGACGATAACAATAGTTTGAATGTTGCCATAGGACCGCTGGTTAAATTATGGAATATTGGTTTTAAAGATGCTAATGTCCCAACTCAAAGTGAGATTGATGAACGGCTATCACGTATTAATCCTCGATCTATTATTCTTAATGAAAAAGAATACTCAGTCTATTTAGAAAATAAAGGCATGGAAATAGATTTAGGTTCATTAGCAAAAGGATTTTTTGCTGATAGGATTAAAGATTTTTTGTTAAAAGAAGGAGTCACAGAAGGAATCATTGACTTAGGTGGAAATATCTTATTAATCGGTTCCCACCCTACTAATTCGGATAAGCTTTGGCGAGTTGGCATCCAAAATCCATTTAAAACACGTCAAAAAATTGTTGGTATTTTACAAACACAAGATCGTTCTGTAGTAACTTCAGGTATTTATGAGCGAAGTTTACAAATTAATGGCAAAGAATACCATCATATTTTCGATAGTCAAACTGGTTATCCTATTAATAATGATGTAGCAAGTATTACCATTGTATCCAAAAAATCACTTACTGCTGAACTATACACTACAATGCTTTATAAGTATGAAAGCAAACAAATCATTTCATTCATTAATCAGCTTCCTGAAATAGAAGGTATCGTTATTACAAAAGATAATGAAATAATCTGTTCAGAAGAATTACAATCAGACTTTATTTTAATAAATTAATAAATGACTGCATTTAATATCAATAATAACAACCCCATTTTCCGAAAAAAATGGGGTTTCACTATTTTTACTCGTTAAGCAAATGATAAATACACAATTAATGTTGGGCAACGTCTAATTTTTCTAACCATTGACTTGCAATAACTCCGTGACCAACACCCACAGGATGAACACCATCTTCAACAGTGAAAAGATTTGGATCGTAAGTCTCTACAAGTGTGTTAAAGTGTTCTGATAATGGTATTAAATCAGCATCAAAATCAGATGTAATTTGATTAATGACAGCGATCATAGGATCTAATTCTTCCTTCCAATCTAGACGATCTTCTAAAGTTGGTAAAACAAATGGTTGCATTAAGACTATCTGAACTTCTGGGTTCTGTTGGCGTAACTCAGTTAATAAACGTCGATAAGTTTGATCAAAGGTCGCTATATAGTCTTTATCAATCGGTGTCTCAGAATTTCGATGATGCCAGACATCATTAATCCCAATTAAGATTGATACAAGGTCAGGTTCGAAATCTAAGCAATCCGTTTGCCAACGATTTGCTAAATCAACCAACTTATCTCCACCAATCCCTTGATTAAATACTTGTAAATTCATCTAAGAATATTGTCCCTGCAATAAATTCCCCACTATAAAAGCATACCCATGTCCTAGGTCCTTCGGATTCTCACGGTCACGACCTGTATCTGTAATACTATCCCCAGTAAATAAAATTCTTTGATTAGCCTCTAATAACATTCAACAATACTCCTTATTTTCATGATGAGACTATCTTACCATAAAGTAAGCGCTTTTTGTTCTTTTCTAACACTTGATAGAAATAATTTAGCCCTAATTAAAGACATGCGTGAAGATGATTATTTATTCTTGCTAGCAGAAATAATGAGCATCATAGGCCGCCGTAGTTCATCTGCCATACCTTGAATATCCATCATATGCCGAGGGGGCTTTGGTTCACATATTGCTTCAATACTAAAGCCATTTATAAGCAATTCATTCACATAAGTCATCAACGTTCGATGGTATTTAGTCATTTTTTCACCAAGAAACTCAACTTGACGATTACCTTCATTAAAATAATGATCGATAGGAAAATGGAGTCGTTCCCCTTTGTCATTATAAATCCAATCTTGCCTACCAGAGGCTGTAAATACCGGGTGTTCTACTGTAAAAATCAGTTTGCCGTCTGCTTTTAAAAATTGGTTGATTCGCTTTACCAATGCTTCGTAATTAGCTATATAATGAAATGCTAAGGAAGATAGAATTATATCAAAAGTTCCGGCTGGGAAATTGACTTCCTCTATTGCAGTGTGTACATATTCAATTTTTGGTGATTGCGTTTTTTCTTTAGCAATCTCAAGCATTTTTTCAGATAAATCGACACCAATTACTTGTGCTGCACCTTGATCAACTGCATAACTACAATGCCAACCATAGCCACACCCTAAATCTAAAACTGTTTGCTGAGTAAAATCAGGTAATAATCTTTGAAAGTCTTCCCATTCACCTGACTCTTCTAACCCATTGAGCGAACGATTCATTTGACTATATTTGTGGAAAAAATCTACTTGATCGTATTTGTTTTCTTTCATTGTATAACCTCTTTTTTAAACGAAGATAGCTGTAGTTCTTTTAATAGAGCTAATTGATTACATATATTTTTTTAATGAAAATATTCAATCGTTTGTTGAATAGCTTCTTTAAAATTCGTTTGTTCAAATGTTGGATAATGTTACTTAAACTTATCCCAATTATAAGCATAATCTTCATCAAATTAGTAACGCGTTTCATACATTTCTTTCATCATAGGATTGAACCAACTAATTATACGATGCACTGTTTTTGGTAAAGCGCGCACACTGAATTGTGTACCCAATTGACTATTATACTCATCTGCAATCTCCGTAATGCTGTTAGTTGCAAAAGCTGGTAAATGCCAAACTTGTTGATAGGCTCTATTATCTAAAGCAAGTAGCCTAATTGCTCTAGCAAGGTCAGGCACAAAAGCATAACTATGAGTTTTTCCAAGTGAACCGATATAATTCGGGTTTTCTCCCTTTAACATATTTTCTAAAAACTGAACATACAATACGCTATAGTTTGCAGCTCTTGGACCAAAGAAATCTGGTGAACGAACAATAAGAATCGAGGTATCCTCCATTGCATCTTTGAGTTGCTTATAGAGTTGGTGTCGCACTTTTCCTTTATTAGAACTTGGTTGCAATAAATGATTTTCTTTAACTGTAATGTATATGTGGCTAGCACCTTCAACAACGTTTTGAACTTGCTCAATATTGAGTGCATCTGCTTGTTGATAATTTTTCTCAGCTAAAGCTTTGCGTCCTACTTTTACAATTTCCTTCCCTGCTGTTTCTAATTCTTCAGCTAAATAGCTACCAATTGAACCATTGGCTCCAAAGATTACATGCTTTTCCATTCTTCTCCTCCTTTTATTTTTGCAAACACATCACTGATTAAATGCATTGTCTGCAATAAATATTCTTCTTTTTCACTTGCAAATTCCTCAGAACTTTCAGGTAATCTAAAGTTGCCTACCATTTGTAAAATCAACTGATAATCACGAATACGCTTTTGAAGTTCAAAATTTTTGGCTTTAAATAAAGCTGCTACTTGTCTATTACATTCATCACTTGGCGGTAAATCAATACTGTTGACGATTACCTTTATTTCTTTTAAATCAAACTGAGCATATTGTAAGACAGCTATCATTTTTACTCGTTCTAAATCGAATTGATCGAATACACGATAATTATTATCGCTTCGCTTTGGATGTAATAAGCCAATTTTTTCATAATAACGAATGGCGTCCTTGCTAATCCCTGCTTCTTTTGAAATTTGCTGAATATTCATGTCTCACACCTCTTCCTCTAATTCCATTCTAACATTGGAGTTAACTTCAAGGTCAAGCGAATCATTCAAAAAAATAATAAATAAATGCTGTTTTTATGATTGAACAATCGATTTTCTTATTTTAAAAATGGAGATTTTCTCAAGTTGATATATCATAAATAATCAAACTTAACTAAAAAACCACACCCCTAAGAGATTATTATTTCCATGTTGGTACATATGAATTTGATGTGTTCTAGGTTCACCTTTAGTAAAATAATACCGATCCGGTAAAATATTGGTTCCGTGTGAAGTGTACCCCATAGATTCTAAAGCTGAAATACATTCTTCACCGTCAGTAAATTGATCAAGTTCAATTGCAATATCAATGATTGGTTTTGAACTTAAATGTTCTACTGCGGTACTACCGATATGGTGGATTTCTACGGCATACACTCCGATTTTATTTTGTATTCTTTCTTTCTCTGATATAAACTCTTTTTCCCATTCACTAGTCCATGGAACTAGAAATACCTCACCTCTAGGTAAACCAAGCATATATAATACCTCCTCATAAATTGATTTTATTAAGCTTAATTCTCCATAAACTTCGCAAACTTATCTGCGGTATCTTTTTTCTCTTCTTTAGTAACGTGAGCGTAGATATTCATTGTTGTTTGAATATCTGTGTGTCCTAGGCGAGCCTGTACATCTTTTATTGAAGCTCCCATAGAGAAGAGAATACTACAATGCGTGTGTCGCAACCCATGAAAGGTAATTTGTTTGAGGCCATTACGCTTTTGTACATTACTCATACGGTCATTTGGTACATTAATCGAATAGAAGTTATTTCTCGTATTCGCAAAAATATACTGATCGGGTGTATTCGTATTAAAACCAAGTTTCAGCATGAATTGAGCCTGATATATCTTCCACTGTTTTAAAAGCTTCATCGAGGCATAATCCATATCAATTACTCTTCGACCGTTCACTGTCTTCGTAGGTTGCACAATAATCTTGTTGTCTAAACCCCTAGTGAGTGTTTTGTTGATATTGAGGCATGATTTTCTATAAACTATCAATTAATAACTTAAACAGCAAGGCAAACGTTGGTATTTTAACACATTTCTTTATTTATGCAACATATTAATTCAAACATTAAATCAAGCCTTTTTGTCTAGTCTACTTATTTCATAGTAAAATATAAGTCTATCAATTGAAAAGCCGTCATATTTTATTAGTACATCATATTATTTTAAGCGTTTCAAAAACTTCTAAATCAACTGATAATCCCTGATGGCAATACACAGAACATTTTTAAAATGAGTATTGTTACTACAGCCTATTAAAATAACCACCCTCAATTAATTTTGAGAGTGGTTTATTTTTTAGTGAAAGACACTTATTATTTCGATTTAAACCTTCCTCCTTTACTCCTTTACGAGTAACCTATGATAATAATAAACCGGCATGGCACTCCAACCATGGCAAAGACTGCCAGCTCCGTTAAAATCTTCTTTTCCTAAAATTGTTTCCCAAAATGTCGTCGCTCCATGATTGAGCATAAAGCCATAATCATTATCTAAATCATTCAATACATACTCACGATAGTCGGCATTATTTTTTAATAAAGCGTCATAAAAATAACCTTTCATCGACAAGGTGATTGGAATTAAATTATTTACTCCTGTTAAGATTTCAAGTATTGTTTCTGATTTGGCTGTATCTGCTACCCCCGAAAGGACGGCTAAACTATTCCCTAAAACGGAATAATGAAATGACTGGGTATCCAACTTATACAAATGTCTATCCTCATCAAAGAAAATATGATTAATAGCTTGAATCATCGGTTGTTCAAAGAAACTAACATCCTCCCCCACCATCTGACAAAGATATTTATAGTGTTGCATCGCATACAGAAAATAAGTATTTAATATCAAAGAGTAGTTCTTTTCTGTTGTTTGATTATTCGTCGCTCTCATTATTTCATTATCATGATGACTCCCTTCACTCCATTCATAGAAGTTCCAAAAAGGATAATCAAAGTCTGGAATCAATTGTGTGTGATCAATCTTTGAAAGAAAGTTTTCCATAATGATTTTCAATTGAGGAAAAACTTCTTCTAATATCGTTTCATCAGCTGAGTATTGGATGTATTCATATATTTGAACAAGATAAACCAAACTATAATATGGAATAGTTAAGTTAATATAGCTAGGAAAACAAATATCTAATAAACCATCCTCACGAAGTCCTTTTGAGATTAAGACCAGATTTGCACGAGCATAGGCATAATTATTAAAGGTAAAGTAACCACATAACATTTGATTGCGGCTATCTAAGGTATACAGTGCTTGTTCGCGCCATGGACAGTCGACATAATGCTCTAACATACAATTTTTTAAGGTTTGAATCGATACATCATAAATATTTTTTCTAAGGTCTGTCAATTCAAGATGATTTATACTATTTAATTTAACAGGATAGACGATTTCATTTAATCCAAGATAATGGATTCTAATGGGTTCTTCATAGTAGATTTGTAAATAACGACAACCAAATTTAAATAAATAATTTGAAAACTGATTGTGCCCTTCCTTTGCATAATAACTCACACTAAAATCGCGGTCATCAATTAAATGCTGTACGGCATTTTCAACGAGATTCTCGCCAAAAGTGATAGTTATTTTTTGATCCTTCGGAGAATAAATATCCAATTCTAGAAAGCCAACACTTTGACGACCTAAATCAAAAACAGCGCTGTGCTTATCTTCAACAATTTTAGCTGTAGCTAACCGTCCATTAAAATCAAAGTCTTCTATCGGTTTCTTATAAAAAAGATACGATTTTTCGACTAAGTCTGACTCGCTAAAAGGACGCTCAATATTTCTCGCATCATACGCAAAGCTTAAACCTAGTTGCCTCGTTATAATTTTATCTTCATAACTTATGTAATTATCATGCAATTTTGACAAGGTATTTATTTGACTATAATCAATGACTTGGTCGTTATTGATTATTTCAAATATAAGCCCTGCTTGGGCAGGATAATAAGTTTGTGTGCCTTCAATGCCATAATGCCAGACCAGAATTTCAATGGTATTTACTTCATTTTGTTTTAAAAAAGGGGTGATATTTATTTGTTGATAAATTTTATAGTTTGGGTAATCGGGGTATTGGCCAAATCCCCCTACTCCACCATTCACATAAACAACAAAATTTCCATCGCAAGAAATATTCAGTAGAACATCCCCATTTTTCCATGGAATACTTGTTTTAAAATGACCATATTCATCTTTTTGCTGCTGTGAATTAATCCAAATCCATTTTGCTTTTTGAAACACTTCAACGTTCCTCCAAAATTATTTGTGGTTTGCTATTTCAGTTGCGATTCTTTGATTTATTTCTTCTCGTTTTTCTAATAACCATTGGCTTTCTTTTGGATAAGAGCTAAAGGTAAGCTCTTTTTCTAAATCTGCTTCTAATATCGATAAAACTTCTTCTTTACCAATTAATGATTCTAGTAATTGCAATGCCCGCTGATCTTGTAGCGCATCATAAAATACTTCCATTCGAATGGATTCAATTGGCCCATCCTCGCCTGGATATACGATAAAGGCATCACCGGAAGGAAAACCATAACCAGCATCGGTATTTTGAAATGGATTAATCGCTTTTTTAGATAGTTGTGACCACCAGAAATTATAACCCCACTGTAAAAAGCCTTTAATATCATATTTATATAATTGGAAACCAATGATGCGATTTCTAGCTGACGGGAATGTAAAGAAACGATTTGCAACTTCTTTATATTGACCACAACAATAATAAGTCCACAAATCTTCCACTTGGTTTTCAAGAAACGGCTCAATATGTGAAGTTGCTGGAATGGGACGTTTCACCAAATCATTTTCATAAAAGACATAGTCTGATAAGGCATCGATAATCGGATATTTACTTAGATGTTCATAGATAATGTCACTCGCATTTTTATATGATTCTAGATGATCAAGGCTAGGTTCATCCGAAACATGGAAGTATACTTTATCTTCTAATCCATGTTCTTGAATAAACAACTTTAACTCCGGTAAGAAAGTAGCTAAAAAGGCTTTATATTCTTCACCACTGGCATCAGTATTCCATCCAAAAATCTTTTTCTTTTCTCCGTTGACTGTCGCTATAATTTTTGGCGCATGATAGGCACCCCACTGAGTAAATAAATGTGACATTTCAAAATACTTCACACCATTTGTTAGACACATCTCAACCCATTGTAACAATTTACTAAATGAGAACTGATATGTTTCATCATTTTTCTCAACATCCACTAATTGGACTGTTGGTCGCTCGCCACCTATCTCGGTATCAAGAGGAGGGGTAAACAGTGGTGTTAATATCATATTAATACCGTGGTCAACAGCTGTCTTAATGTATGAGTCAACTAATGACCAATAATCTGGGCTAAACAATTCGACACCATAATATTCCATAATCGAATCTGTGTGAAACCATTGCGTATGAATTAATTCTTGTTCTGGTGATTTCACAGGAATAACGGTCAATTCAAAAAGTTCTTCACCAAGCAGCTCAGCTGTTTCAGTTTCAAATTTAATTTTAATTGGATAAGTGCCATCAGCAATACTCTCATTGATATCAACCGTTATCCAAATCGTCCGCCATTGATTAGTAAAAGCTGTAATTCCATCATTATCTAGTTTATATAATGGGTCTGGGAACAGACTTGCTTGTGTTCGTAACACATTATCATCATGATCGTTATATATAGGAAATTCTGACGGAGCCAGTCCAACAGCTCTTAAATTAATGTTTGAAGCTAAATCAGACTCAACCTTAACAGCAATATTTTTTATGAGAGGTCCTTTCGAACGATAGGCAACTTGAAAAGAATAAATCTCATTTTGTAACGCTGAGCCTTTTTTTACTTCAACCAGATCCAATGCTTCGTCTGGAAAAACTTTTTCAAGCGAACTAATCACTTGCGTTTCAAAGATTTTTATATTATTAGTCATTTGTACAACTCCTAATTTATTTTTATTGAGTTATCTTTGATTGCGTATTCAAAAATTCTTTCAAATTCATTATATTTTACTTTTCGTCGGTTGTAAACTGGTTATAACCAGCATGCTAATGTTTTAGTCAAAACTGATAATTTTCGCTGGCTAAAAGATTACTAAACGCTTCCATCTTTATCACAATATGATAAAATAAATGCATTATTATTGTTTGAAGGAGCAAATAAATGAAATTAAAATCAAATGATCGTATATTATTTATTGGAGATAGTATAACCGACTGCGGAAGAAGTTATGAAGATGATAAGGCATTAGGTTCAGGTTATGTATTTATCGCTGGTAATTTATTACTCGGTAAGTTTCCAGACTTACATTTATCCGTTCAAAATCGTGGTATCGGCGGAAATAAACTGATTGACTTAGTTAATCGTTGGCAAACAGACTGTCTTGACCTTAATCCAGATATCTTGAGCGTTTATATTGGGATTAATGATATTTGGCACCATCGTACGGATGGTATCCCCATTGATCAATCTTATTTAGAAAATTTTGAACAACAGTACCGTGACTTGCTGACCCAAGCACGTCAACTAAATCCCGAACTCCAATTAATTTTGATCCAACCTTTTGTTCTGCCAACATTAGAAGAACGCTTAGAATGGTCAATCGAACTAAATCAAATGAATCAAATAATTGCCCAAATTGCAAAAGACTTTGATGCTGAATTGATTCAATTATCCGATCATTTCAATCGATTGCTAAAACACTCTGCTCCACTTGACTTTACAGTCGAAGATGGTGTTCATCCAACCGCTTTAGGTCATGGTGTCATCGCCAATCAATGGTTAAATTTAATCGAATCCAATTAATTTTTAAAGGCTCTTTGTCAAATAAAATTGATAAAGAATCATTTAAAGGTCAAGCATCATTTTTTATGTAGCTTGATCTTTTTGGATTCTCTCTAACTCGTTTGGGGGGAATATAAGAAGTGCAAGGACGATTTATTCAAAAAGTTATTATTGCGCCACTTTGCATTGGATTTGTAGACTGTTAGGAAGGCATTGGGCAAACAGGTATACCCTTTTCGTGTTAGGGTTATATGCCCTCTGTAACTTTTTAGGTCGTAATCAATGTAAGATCTTCGTTTTTGTCTAAAGTTATAAATGAGGTTGATGACAAATTTCGTCATCAACCTCATTTATTGTAGAAGCTGTTTTATTTACTTGTTAATTCAATAAATTGTTCGACATAGCGTGCAACGCCATCAAGGGTAGACTGCCAGAAATCGACACTTGTTACATCGATATCCATCGTTTTAGCTACATCTTCAACAGAAGCAACCGTTGTTTTATTCAACATTTGGCCATATTTTTCAGCAAAACCATCCGGTTGATCTTGATAAATTTCATATAAACCACGTGAGAATAGCCCACCAAATGCATAAGGGAAATTATAAAAACTCAATCCAGCTGAGTAATAATGTGTTTTATTTACCCACATATATGGATGTAGATAGTCCTTATCTAATCCTTCACCATAGGCTTCAAGTTGTGCATTCGTCATCATCTCAGCTAATTCTTCCGCAAACATAAAACTATTTTGACGCTTCTCAAAAACTGCAGATTCAAATAAGTATCGTGAATAAATATCAACAATAATTTGAGTAACATCTTGTAAATATTGTTCAATGACAGCAACTTTTTCAGCGTCTGATTTACTTTCTTGAATTAAATAATTCATAATAATCGCTTCATTAAACGTAGAAGCTGTTTCTGCAACTGGCATTGAGTAAGACCAATTCAATGGCTTATGTGAATGTATTTTTGTGCCGTGGTAAGCATGTCCTAATTCATGAGCAATGGTCAAAATATCACTTAATGACTCACCATAATTCAACATAATCCGTGACTGCTTGATAAATGGTAGGTTTGAACAAAAAGCTCCTCCACGTTTGCCTTTACGAGGATAAAAATCCATGTAATTTTTATCATAGAAAGCTTCTGTCATTTCAGCTAAATCCGGAGCAAAGGTTTGGAATTTTTCAATTAAATAAGCCTTCGACTCTTCAACGGTGAATGTTTTGCTTGTCTCACCCATTGGGGCAAATAAATCATAGAAAGGCAGACCGTTTTCATGCCCTAATAAACTAGCTTTATGGGTTAAATATTTTCTAAACACAGGTAAGTTGGTTTTAATGGCTTCCATTAAAGCTTCTAAAGTTTGGCGACTCATGCGTGATTGATCTAATGTCGCTTCAAGTGGAGAATCAAAGCCACGCATGGATGATATGTCAATAACTTGTGATTTAATATTATTCAAGGAGAAAGCAATTGAATCTTTTATGCCATCATACATCGCTAATTCCGTTTCAAAGGCTTCTTTTCTAACTTGCGAATCTTCACTATAAGCCAAGTTACGTAATTGACTTAACGTTTTGCTTTCACCACGAAATTCTGCTTCAGCGGTTGAAGTTAAATAACTTGTTAAGGCACTCCATCCACTTCCTGCTGAACGATTCAACTTACTAATAACTTCTTCAGCTTCATCACTTAATAAATGTTTTGCTTCATTTTTTAATTCAGAAAAATAAAAGGTATATTCAGCTAAATCTTTATCTTGCGAAATATCTATTTGTGTTTCACCTAAAAAACGATCAATCTGAGCATTAATTTTTGCAAATTGATTAAATTTGTTTGCTAATACATTTTGATAGTTTGTACTTTCGCTATCTGTTGCTTTAGTAGCTAAATTTAAAGATACAAAACTCGATAGTTTACGGAATAAAACATATTGTTTTTCTCTTAATTCAATAATCGCTTTAATATTTTCAATGCTATCTTCAAATGTTATTTGTTCAAATTCTTCCAATAATTTATCTAAAGATTCCACATCATTTAGAAAAGTTGTATCTTCAAAACTAGGATATAAGTCATTCAATTGCCATTCGTACACAAAATCGCTCCCTTATTATCATTATTATTTTGTTAATCGTTGTAAGAGTTCAGTAATCACTGTATCAGATGCAAACATTGAAAGTCGAACAAATTGTTCGCCATTTGCTCCATAAGCAGAACCTGGTGTGGAAATAATCTGATATTTATTAAAAAGATCATCGAAAAATTCCCAAGAACTTTGTTCTTTAGGCGATTTCAGCCATAAATATGGGGCATCTTCTCCGCCATAAACCTGCATCCCCAAGCCTTCTAATGCTCCTTTTACTCGCTTAGCATTCGTTAAATAATGTTGAATATTCTCACGCAAGTTTTTTTGAGTAGCTGCTTCATAAACGGCTGCTCCTGCTTTTTGGATAATGTATGAAGCACCATTGAATTTAGTCGCTTCACGGCGCGCCCACAGCTGGTTTAGACTTTGTCCATCGTAGGCTAATTCCTCTGGAATAACCATATAACCTAGGCGTAAACCAGTAAAACCTGCACTTTTAGAAAAAGATTTTAGTTCAATAGCACATTTTTTGGCACCGTCACACTCATAAATCGAATGAAGCATAGCATCCGTTTGAATAAAAGCTTCATAAGCGGCATCAAAAACAATTAAAGCATTATTTTCATTGGCATAATTAACGAATCTTTGTAAATCATCCTTATTGATAGCTTTTCCAGTTGGATTATTAGGGTAATTTAAATAAATAACATCAACCACTTCGTTTGGAATATCTGAGATAAAATCATTGCTTTCATTTGCATCTAAATAAATCAATTGACTCCATCTACGAGTCTTGCAATCATATTCTCCTGCCCTACCCGCCATAACATTACTATCAATGTAGACGGGATAAAAGGGATCCACGACAGCAATCTTGACATTATCATCAAATAAATCCTGTATATGAGCTCCATCACTCTTAGACCCATCAGAAATAAATATCTCTTTTTCATTGAGATGAATACCTTTATCCAAGTAATCATTCGTCAAGATTTTCTCAATTAAAAATGAATAGCCTCCCTTAGGTCCATAACCATGGAAAGTTTCCATTTTCAATTGATCATCTGCCGCTTGCTGAATAGCAGTTACAATCCCTGGTGCTAGTGGACGTGAAACATCTCCAATACCCAAGTCTAAAATATTTGCTTGTGGATTTGTTTGCTTAAAGGCTTCAACCTTCTCCTGTATTGTTACATAGACATAGTCTTCTTGAAACTTTGAAAAGTGTGGATTGAGGCGCATTTTTAAAATAACCCCTTCTATAGATCTAAAACATCCGACATATCATAAAGTCCAGCTTTTGCATCCACTAAAAAATGTGCCCCTTTTAAAGCCCCAAGTGCAAACAAGCGTTTATCATAGGCACGATGGGTGATTTCAATTTCTTCGTTATTATTGGCAAAAATAACCGTATGTTCACCAACGATATCTCCTGTGCGAATAGCGTGGATGCCTACTTCATGATGGGGTCTGTCATCATAATGTCCTTGACGACCATTTTGAGTTTGAATGTCCTCTTTCACTTGAGATTGAATACTGTCCAATAACATCAAAGCCGTTCCACTAGGAGAATCTTTTTTATAGCGATGATGTTTTTCCATGATTTCGATATCATAATCTAAGGGATAAAGATAATTCGTCAATAACTGGACTGCTTTTTGCATAACATTAATGCCGATACTTGTATTATGTGCATTAATAACCGGAATGTTTTTAGATGCCTCATTGATTAATTCCTCTACCGCTTCCGTTTGACCGGTTGTTGCTAATACGAGAGGCAGCTGATATTTATTAGCAAAGTTAACAACCGCCTCACTCAAGGCTGCTGACGAAAAATCAATCATAATATCTACGTCAGGTTTTTCATTAGCGAAATAAATATCTAGTGCCTCAAAAGTATTAAAGGTTGGGATTAAAGGATTGTCTTCCTTTTCATGTTGCACAGCCAGAACGACTTGATCCGATTGTGAGCGATGGATAAGTTGCCACAGAGTTTGTCCCATAGCGCCACTTGCGCCGACTAATAATATGTTCATTTTTTATCTCCTAGTCTATTCGGTAGTGACCTAAGTTGGCAAGTTCTAATTCTAAACGTTCTTTAACTTCATTGCTTGGTTCAAAAAGTGGTAGGCGATAGGTATTGTGGCAATGATTCAAACGATAGGCGACATATTTAACAGGAATTGGATTGACTTCTAAAAATAAGCTTTCGATCAGACTAGCATGATGCTGTTGTAGCTGCTTTGATTCTTCTTCCCTATGGTCAAAGAATAATTCACAAATTTGATGTGTTTCAAAAGGAGCAACATTTGCAAGTACTGAAATAACTCCTTGGCCGCCTAATGCTAAAACATCATAAATCATATCATCATTTCCGGAATAGACAGCAAAGTCCGTGCGGGTAGAATCAATAACAGCTTGGGTAAATTCAAGGTCACCAGTTGCATCTTTAATCCCGTTAATATTTGGATGTTCACTTAATTCAACAACTTGATCCACCGATAATTGAACCCCTGTTCGACTTGGAACATGATACAAAATAACTGGAATATTTACCGAATCAGCTATATTAGCAAAATGTAAGAACATTCCTTGACGGTTGGTTTTATTATAATATGGCGTTACTACTAATAAGCCATCAGCTCCAATTGCTTCTGCAGCTCGACTTAAATGAATGGTATGGGCGGTATCATTCGTTCCTGTTCCAGCAATAACCGGAACTCTTTTATCTACTTTTTCAACGGTGAATTGAATCAGCTTAATGATTTCATCATCTGTTAAAGTAGCATTCTCCCCTGTTGTCCCAGAAACAATAATCGCATCTGTCATATGTTCAATATGAAACTTTATTAAGCGCTCGTAGGAACTCCAGTCGATTTCTCCATTGGGTAAAAAAGGTGTAAAAATGGCTACACCAGACCCAGTAAAAAGATACATTTACATTTCCTCCACTCTAAAGTTCATTACGCATCATATCAGCAAAACTTTCACGTTTTACCGTTAATCGATCAACACCATTTAATATATGAATCATTGCCGGTTTAGGAATACGGTTATAATGGCTAGCCATCGTATAATTATATGCCCCAGTGCCATTCACCAACAATAAATCACCTGTTTCAGCTTTTGGCAATGGATAATCATTTATTATCTTATCCCCACTCTCACAAGCTTTCCCTGCAATCGTATAAATGGTGTCAGCTGTTTCTTCCGCTTTATTTGTTATTAAGGCCTCATATTTCGCTTGATATAAGGCAGGTCGAATATTGTCGGTCATACCACCATCAACAAATAAATAATTTTTACCACTTGTCGTTGTTTTTAAATCTCCGATTCGATATAAAGTCGAACCCATTGCATTAACTAAGGATCTGCCTGGTTCGATTGTCACTTTCTCAAGTTTTAAATCGAATTCTTGTGTTTTGTTATAAACATGCTGAACAAACTTCGGTAAAAATGTTTCTAAGTCAAAGGGTTGATCTTCCTCTGTATAATAGACACCAAAGCCACCGCCAAAGTTAATCTCTTTAATATTAATTGCTAAATTATCTTCTATCATTTTAGCAAAAGCTATCATCTCTGTCGCAGAATCTAAAAAGGATTGTTCTTCAAACACTTGACTACCTATATGACAATGAAAACCAGCAAAATCTAAGGTTGGATAGTTAGCCAACGTTTCAATCACTTCTTTAATGGTAAGATCAAAGACACTTTCACCAAATTTAGAATCATTATGAGCCGTTTTAATATATTCATGGGTATGGGCTTCCACACCTGGATTTAAACGAAGTAGCACTCTTTGACGTTTAGCTTGAGTTGTTAAAATAGCATTGAGACGCTTAGCTTCTGAACGATTATCAATAACAATCGTTCCGACATTATTTTCAATAGCAAATATTAATTCATCATCTAATTTATTATTCCCGTGAAAATATAATTTACTCGGTTCAACTCCACTCTCAATAGCTGTATAGATCTCGCCTGCACTGACAACATCTTGCCCAATTCCTAACTGAGCAATCAATTGTCCAATGGCTCTTGTTAACAAGGCTTTTGATGCAAACAAAATTTGTGTTTCAAAGTATGGATTATCAAGTGCTTTTTTATATTTCTTTACTTGTTGGACAAAGTTTGTTTCATCAAAAATATATAAGGGTGTACCATACTTTTCGGCAAGTACTTCATAACTTATTCCATCATGCTTCAATTGATTGTTTTCTTTCACTTGATACGATTCTAATCTCATTCTTTATCTCCTCGAACTTCAAAATAAATACATAAAGGTAAAAAGCCGAACTTATAATTTCAGTGATTAGAACGAACTATCACACACATTTCATTAAAAGTTCGGATTTCTAGTGTTAATCTTTTTGGATATTTATCCATTTATTTTAACACTTATTATTAATTTATTTCTAATTTTTATACACTAACTTTAAGATAATCTACCGATTTAATCTATTTTTACTATAGCAATTCTCTTTAAATGTGTCAATCAATAGAAAATCAATCTAATAGGATTCCTACTACTCTTCGCTTTACTTTCCTAGATTTCAATCTCTTCGTATTTTTCAATTATTTCTTGACATTTTATTATGGCATGATAAGTTTATAGAATAGATTAAAATAAAAGGAGAAACAACCTTATGACACACCGTATCCATTTAGCTATCGTTGGAGCTTCTGGAGTTGTTGGAAGTAAAATGATAGAAATTTTAGAAGAACGTCAGTTTCCCATTGAAAAATTATATTTATTCGCTTCAAAACGATCAGCTGGAAAAACCATTACTTTTAATGGAGAAAGCATTGAAATTCAAGAGCTTACCGAAGATTCTCTGCAAGCACCAATTCAAATTGCCTTATTTGCAGCTGGCGGAAGTATCTCAGAAAAATATGCTCCTGTTGCAGCTGAAAAAGGTATTTATGTTGTGGATAACAGTTCATTTTGGCGTATGGATCCAGCCATTGATTTAATTGTTCCTGAAATTAACAAAGAGCAGCTTGAATCACCTTCACAAATCATTGCTAATCCTAATTGTTCGACAATCCAATCCGTACTACCGCTTTCAGCATTAACAAAATACGGGATTAAACGTGTGGTCTACAATACCTATCAAGCAGTCTCTGGTGCAGGACAAGCAGGGATTGATGATTTAGTTAATCATACGTCTAATAATTTTCCTTACTCAATTAATGAAAATGTTATTCCTCAAATAGATGTTTTCCTAGATAACGGCTATACCAAAGAAGAAAATAAAATGATTGAAGAAACCCGTAAAATTCTAGGGCTTAAAGACTTAGCAGTCACAGCTACTGCCGTTCGAGTACCGATTCATACCTCACATGCCGTAAGTATCAATGTGGAATTGGAACAAGCTTTCGACTTGGATACCATTCGCCAAGAATTAGCAGCTGTGGACAATATTGTTGTCGTTGATGATCCAGGACAATTATCATATCCACTACAATCGCAAGCAGCAGGACATGACGAAGTCTTAGTTGGCCGTATCCGCCGGGATAGTTCAGTCGAAAACGGTTTGAACCTTTGGGTCGTAGCAGACAATTTAAGAAAAGGTGCCGCTACGAATACCATTCAAATTGCTGAAGCCCTTGTAAAAAATAATTTAGTTTAAAATTAAATCAAACGATAAAAACAGCGTGAGAAGCCAGACCATGTCTAGCTCTTCACGCTGTTTTATTTTGTAAATTTAGTTAATTTAGCACTTCGCCATCTTTTAAGTAAACATATTTGGGTTCATTTAATTCTTCATCTAGCTCAACCCTTAAGCCATAACCATTAAAGAACCAGCCGTCATTATCTTCGATGAAAAATACCAAGCCATTTTCTGCTTCAACTGAAGCAATAGGTTTTGTTGGAAAGTCTGAGTCAATGGCTAACCCATAACTTTGATTAATTGGACTGCTAGCGTAGATTTTTGTTTTAATACGAATTCCAGCACCTTCCGGAATTCCCACTTCCTCTTTAAACCACTGCGCAACTTTATCTGTTACTTCTAAATCAACTTGATACCGCATCTTATCTACCACCTATCTATGAATATTTAACGATATAAATTCATTATACTATATTCTAGAAGATTAAACTGGCTTTCTGTTTTAACTCTCTTCAAAGAGATGGTGTTGGAAAGCATAAATGGTCGCTTGAGTACGGTCAACCACTTCAAGTTTTGATAAAATATTAGAAACATGTGTTTTCACTGTTTTTAATGTAATAAATAAATGATCTGCAATCGCTTGGTTAGAAAAACCTTTAGTAATCAATTCTAAGACTTCTAACTCGCGGTTGGTTAATTGATCATGTAGCTGCGGCTGAGCTTTTTTAAAATTGCGCGATAACAATTTTTCACTTACTTCTTGTTCAATAACATTCTCACCTTCAAAAGTTGAACGAATCGCATCTGCTATTTCACTGGCAGAAGATGTTTTTAATAAATAACTCTTTGCGCCAGCTTCAATTGCTGGATAAACTTTTTCATCATCTAAGAATGAAGTCACTATTACTATTTTAGCTTCTGGCCATTCAGCCCTGATTCTTCGAGTGGACTCAACCCCATCCATGACATCCATCACCAAGTCCATTAAAATAACATCTGGCCTAAGTTCCAATGCTTTATGATAGCCAATAAGGCCATTTTCAGCTTCTGCAATCACTTCAATATCCGGTTGAATCATTAAATAACTTGCGACACCTAGACGGACCATTTCATGATCATCGATGATTAATACTTTTATCATTTGACACCTTCCTTAACCAGTTGTAACTTCTCTCTTTGAATTGGGGTAGAAATATCAATAATTGTCCCTTGATTTTTAAGACTTACAATTTTTATGGTGCCACCCAAACTATTGATGCGCTCTTTCATATTTGCCAAGCCATAAGTCCCAATATTACCAGTACGTTCAATATCAAAACCTACGCCATCGTCAATAATTTTCAAAGAAACCGTATCATGATCTTGTTGTAAGTAGACTTCCAATTTAGATGCTCTAGCATGCCTTAAGGTATTCGAGACAGCTTCTTGAACAATTCTAAACAAATGATCTTCGATTCCACTTTCCATTTGTGTATCTTCTAATTGATAAATAAGTTCAATTGGTATTTTATTCTTTAACTCATTAAGAAGTTGGGTAATACCTTCTTTTAACGACTTGTCATTTAATTCGACAGGTCGAAGATGTAATAATAAGGCACGCATTTCTGTTTGTGCATTACTAATAATCTCTTCAACTTTAATTAACTGTTTGCGACGATTCGTCATTTCTTCATTTTTTTCAACTTCATTAATTGCCGATAACATCATCATGGCAGCAAATAGCTGTTGACTAACAGAATCATGAAGCTCTCTAGCGATTCGTTGTCGTTCATGCTCTATGATTTCTTCACGGGTTTCAGAACCCACAAAAAGTGGGGCTGCTGAAAATTCTTGTAAATCATTTGTTAAATGCAGTAAGCGTACTCTAAGACGATTGATGTTTTCTATAATGATATTATTTTCATCAAACCAAGAATCTGAATCAACTTCCTCTTCAAAGATTGAATGTTGATATTTATCCATGACTAACCAATTTAAGCGGTTCTTTACTTCTTCAAATGGTTCATTCAAAGACGTAGCAATGTATGCCGAATATAGAAGTGTTGCAGCTAAAACTACGGCAATAATAATGACATATAAAGGGATATTAATCCAAGACACTTTGAGAAAATCACTAATAGTAAATAATTTTGCTCCAAAGATTAAAACAATGAAAATCAAGAAAATTAAAGCAGATACTAGCATCAATATGTGAAGAAAGATGCGCATCCATAGACGCATATTCATAGTATAATCACCTCTACATCACCAAAAACAGATGATACAATTATATTTAACTGACGAACCGATTCATCATAATTGGGACTCATCCATTGGAAATTCTCACCGACTAGTGAATAAGATTGGGATTCAAATATCACATTCCCGCGGATACAACTGACATTTATTTTAATGCCAACATCTCTGGGAATGATTAAGCGTGCTTTGCCATACACTTTGCGGATGACAATCGTACTTTCCTGTTTAGGTAAAATGGTATTCCCCATATCAATGATAGAATTACCACCGAAATACACAATGTTGATGTCATCCCAAGGATAGACTTCTTTAGGTTGACTCACTAAATCAACGATGGATTGTTTTTTAATAAGTGTTCGTTGTCCACTTTGTGGACGAACTAATTGAATGCCGAGATATTGGTCTTTGCTTTTAAATTGATGCAACATCGCTTCACTTAAATGAAAAAACTCATTCCCCTGCTCACCTTGAAAGAGCAAAACAAACAACAGCAATGCAATAATAAATACCCATATCGATTGTGTTAACAAGATTGATAAAATGAGAAAGAAAATTCCTAAAATAAAGAAAAAACGCTTATATGGCTCCGTTTTACTATACTTATATAAAATAAGAAATAACAAGCCTATCCCTAATACAATCATATGGCCAACGGATGAAAAAATTTCAAAAGCAACAAAAAAAATAGCTAAGATTAAGATAATAAATATATTATTTTTTAAAAAATTTGTCACAAGCATCACCCTCAATATATAAAATCATTCATTATAAGCATGACAGAACTAACTTTTAACTTCATCAGCCTATAGGATGACTCAATTCTAGTATAACAAAAAAACGTGTGGATAATCATTAACTTCTCATTATTTTACTAATAAGATAAGAATGACTATTCACACGTTGTAAACTAATTAGTCTTTTTTTGAAACTGATGTGATTTTCACATCAAAACTACCACCAGGTGTTTCGATTGAAACAACATCATTGATTTTTTTCCCAAGAATAGCTTTTGCTATTGGAGAATCATTGGAAATTTTTGATGCTAATGGATCTGCTTCAGCACTACCAACGATAGTATAAGTTTCCTCTTCTCCATCAGGTAATTCAACGAAAGTAACTTTACGACCTAAAGTCACTTCATCATCGGCTACATGTTTATCATCAATAATTTCTGCATAACGAATCATCATCTCTAAAGTTGAAATACGACCTTCAACGAAAGCTTGTTCGTCTTTTGCCGACTCATACTCAGAGTTTTCAGATAAGTCACCAAAACTACGGGCAACTTTAATCCGTTCAACAATTTCTTTACGCTTATTTACTTTTAAATCTTCTAGTTCAGCTTCAAGTTTTGCTTTACCTTCAACTGTCATAGGATATACTTTTTCTTCCATGTTAAACCTCCTTACTTTTTAAAGTATAAAAAGGATGCTCGGATTATTGCGTGGAATAATACTGCATCATCTATACAAGTTTGTACTTTTTAATCCATTCACTCGTTAACTATCGATCTAATTTTAGTTGCTAATAAATCAATCGCAACTTGATTATATCCGCCTTCGGGAACTATAATATCTGCATATCTTTTTGTTGGTTCAATAAATTGATGAAACATAGGTTTAACAACATCAACATATTGTTGGATAACAGATTCAACTGAACGACCACGATCGCGAACATCTCGTAAAATACGTCGAGCCAAACGAATATCATCATCTGTTTCAACATATACTTTAATATCTAACATATTACGGATGCGCTCATCATCCAATATTAAAATTCCCTCAACGATAATCACATCTCGTGGATCTTTTTTTCGTGTTTGTGAGCTTCTTGTATACTGCTCAAAGTCATACACAGGTTCCTCGATTGATTGACCGTTTACAAGTAAATTTAGATGTTCATAAAATAAATCATTATCAAAAGCAAAAGGATGGTCATAGTTGGTAGCCAATCGTTCCTCAAAATCTAAATGAGATTGATCCTTATAATAAGAATCTTGTTGTAATAAAACAATTGAGTAAGTCGAAATACTTTGTAAAATGCGTTTACTAACACTGGATTTACCACTACCCGAACCTCCAGTTACACCAATAACAATTGGTCTATTAACCATTGAAAAGCCCCCTCTGCATCGTATTTTTGCATAGCGAAAGGTTGGCTCACTAGACTCGCTAGCGGCGCCAACCCAAAAAATTATCTTAATCTGATAAAGAATCATTTTAAAAACATTGATACTATTAAACCATTAAACTCCATTTTCGTCAATGGTTTCTTCTTCATTTGGCTCATTTTCATTATTTTCATTAATAGAAGCATTTTCATCATCATTTGTTGCTTCCTCAATACTCGACTGTCTTTGATTAACATAAATTTCAACAAGTTCCATATGCTCTTCATATGTGCTCGTAAAGAAAACTTCACCTGTATCAATATCCGCCACAAAATAATAGTAATCATTATAAGCAGGATAAATAGCTGCCATTATAGAAGACAAACTTGGACTATTATATGGTCCTGGACCTAAACCTGAATACATATATAAGTTATAAGGCGAATCTACTTCTAAGTCTGAATAAGTGACAAATTCACGATGTTCTCCTAAAGCGTAAGAGACAGTAATATCGGATTCTAAATTCATACCCGCATTAATACGATTTAAAAAGACGCCTGCAATTAAATCACGATCTTCTTGAGTCACCGCTTCTTTTTCGACAATCGAAGCTAAAGTTAAGACTTGATGGAAGGTCATCCATGTTTGATCAATATCTTCACGTATGCCTTGGTATTCAATGTTCATCTTTGATACCATTTGGAAAATCATTTCTTCAGCTGACATACCTGCGATATAATCATAGGTTGCAGGAAATAAATATCCTTCTAATGGATATTTTAAGTTTTCAATTTCAGCAATACCTGCTAATAATGACGGGAATTGCTCAGTTAAATCTGCAATAAAATCCTCATCATTTGCAACTGCCATAAACTCTTCTGCCGTAATCGGTGTTTGTTCTTCCATTATTGCTGCGATTTCTTCTAACTGCATCCCTTCAATAACCGTTATATTCGTATCAATATCTTCGAATATCGGTTTACCACCTTCATTCAGTACGGAAACTAACTGTTCAAAATCCATCGTTTGGTTGAATGAATAGTGACCTGCTTGTAAATCACTCATATCTTGTGAACGCATATAAATACTGAATATATCTGCATTACGAATTAAATCATTTTCTTCTAGTAAATTCGCTACATCTTTTGATGTGCTACCTATCGGAACAGTAATTTCAACTAAATTATTATTATCTGGATTCATAGGACTTAAAGCCGTTGATATAAATAAATATCCCCCGACCACTACAATGATTAAAAGAACAAAAAAAGTAAGCAAGATTATCCGAACGATGCGATTTGTCCACAATCTTTCTTTTACAAACTGATTTTCATTTTCTTTAGCTCTTTGTCTAATTTCTCTCCAATTAAATTTTGCCATATATACTCCTAAAAAGTGATGATTGTTTTATTGCTGATTATAACAAATAAATTTAGAACAAACTATTAAATCAAGCTTACAATTCACTAACGTTATATTTATTTATAGAAAAATAAATAAAATTAAAGCTCAAAAATCCGAATGATTTTGATAGTTAAACGGGATATAACCTGAATGACAGGCAACTTCCATTCTTAATACTATCATAAAACATTCGGATTATTACATTATAAAATTAAATTAGTTATTTATTTATAAATAAGAGAAATGTATTAGGCTAAATCATCATCTTCAAGAAACGTATTCAGAACTTCTTCAATCATATCCCATTCTTCATTGGTTTCAATTGGTTGTAATGCCCCAGACTGCCCATCTTCTGTTTCAATATAAGAATAAGCTTGAAGTTCAACATCTTCATCTTCAATTGTACCAGCTGGGAAGACCAAAACATAATTTTTTTTGTATTCTTCTGACTCGAAAGTAAATAAAATTTCATATAAAGATTCATTACCTTCTTCATCTAAAATCGTAATATACTCATGGTCGTGATCATGATCGTGGTCATGATCGTGATGATGATCATGGTTGTGGTTGTTTTCGTTTTTATTCATTAAAATCACCTTTCATTTGTTGGAATAATCTAAATAGTTTTGTAAAATAATGACTGCTGCAAGTTTATCGATAACTTTTTTTCTCTTCTTACGCGAGACATTTCCTTCCGAAATTAGCATGCGTTCAGCTTGCGTCGTTGTTAAGCGTTCATCTTGGTAAACAATGTTTAATTCAGGCCGAAGTTCTTTCAAAGCATCACCATAATTAAGCGAGGCTTGAGCACGTGGTCCTAGGGTGTTATTCATGTTTTTAGGTAAACCAATCACAATCGTCTTCACTTGATTTTCATCAATGACCTTCAGTAACGCTTGATAGCCAAACTCATTTTTTTCTTCATCAATCCGAAGTGTTTCCAAACCTTGTGCAGTCCATCCCATCAAATCGCTAATGGCAATTCCAACTGTTTTAGTTCCTACATCTAACCCCAACACTCTTTGGTACTTACTCATTCACTTTCCTTATCCGTTAAATAATATTCAACTAACTTTTCAACAATTTCATCACGTTCATGGTGACGAATCAAATTACGCGCATCTTTATGACGTGGAATATATGCAGGGTCTCCCGATAATAAATAACCAACTATTTGATTAATAGGATCATAGCCTTTTTCCTCTAGCGCAGAATAGACTATCTCCAAAGTTTCTCGAATTGAACGTTTATTTAAATCATCTAGCTTAAACAGAATTGTTTCATCTAATGATAGCAAAGTAATCACCATTCCTTTCTATTGACTATATTTTACCCTAGAAAATAAATAAATGAAATGAATTTGCAGAATATCAAGAAAAAATTATGCTTCTGGATTTAATAATGCTTGCAAGGTCTCAGGAACAGCCTCAATCATTTGTGGTATGTTTTGAACTTCTTTCCCACCAGCTTGAGCCATTTGTGGACGACCACCTCCGCCACCACCAACAATCTTAGCTAAAGGTTTGATGACAACTCCAGCTTTTAGACCAGAAGCAATCGCAGTATCATCTGCCAACACCATCAAATTAACTTTATCTTCTACTGCTGAAACTAAGACTAAAAGATTTGAGCTCTCTTTTTGGCGCCAAGTATCTCCTAGCTGGCGTAAAGAATCCATATCTTGCTTTTCAAGATTTACAACAACGAAACTTAAGTCATTGATTGTCTGCGTATTGTTTAATAAATCAGCTGCTTGACTTTGGATCAATTTGCTATTTAGAGATTCAATTTTTGCATGCGATTCTTTTACATCTTCTTGAAGTGCTTGTACCCTGTTCATCAGCTGGCTGATTTGACTCACTTTTAGTTCTTCTTGAATCGATTTAAGTAATTGTTCATTCTTTTGATATTCCATAATCGCTGCTTGGCCCGTTAAGGCTTCAATACGACGCATACCAGCACCGATACCTGATTCACTAATTAACTTAAAAGTTCCAATTTCATTTGTATTATTGACATGAGTTCCCCCACATAATTCAATGGACTCATTACCAATATTAACAACGCGAACAACATCACCATATTTCTCACCAAATAAAGCCATGGCCCCCATTGCATTGGCATCCTCAATTGGCATCTCTTGGATATCAACATCTACAGCATTTTCTATCATATAATTTACTTTATTGGCTATTTGCTTTAATTCGTCTTCTGTGACTTTACCAAAATGTGAAAAGTCAAAACGTAAGCGGTCTGGACCAACATATGAACCTGCTTGGTTAGCATGCTCCCCTAATACTTCTTTTAATGATTGGTGAAGTAAGTGTGTTGCTGTATGATTTTGGTTGATATGCAGCCTGTTAGAACGATCTACGACTAAAGTATATGACTGTTCTACATTTAATGGCATATCAAAGGTGCGTAAACGATGCATATATTGTCCATTTGGAGCTTTTTGTACATCAACCACTTCAGCAAGCAATTGATCACCG
Source organism: Fundicoccus sp. Sow4_H7 (assembly GCF_052115865.1). NCBI lineage: Bacteria > Bacillati > Bacillota > Bacilli > Lactobacillales > Aerococcaceae > Fundicoccus > Fundicoccus sp. Sow4_H7. The sequence goes on from NZ_JBQKME010000002.1 coordinate 152,804, forward strand.
TCATAAACGCCACCTGTATCGGCAACTTGACCACCCATTTCTGCATAGAAAGGACTGCGATTGAAAATAACCCAAGCTTGGCCATTAGTCGGTAATTGGTCTACACGTTGATCATCCATAACAATGGCTTTAATTGTAGCATTTGTTTGTAAAGTCGTATAGCCAACAAATTCAAAACTAGTGGTAATATCTTTAAAAACATCACTTTGAACTTGCATACTTTCTTCTTTTGAGCGCGCAGCTCTTGCACGTTCTCTTTGTAATTGCATTTGTGCATCAAAACCATCTTGGTCTACCCTTAAATTATTTTCTTGAGCAATTTCTTCTGTTAATTCTAATGGAAAACCATAAGTATCGTACAATTGAAATGCTTGTTCACCTGGAATGACAGTTTGATTATCTGCTTCTAATTGGTTAATTATTGCCTGTAAGTGAGACTCTCCACCTTCAATGGTTTCATGGAATCGCTCTTCTTCGTTTAAAATAATTTGTTGGACGAATTCATAATTGGTTCGTAAGGTTTCATAATGATCACCCATGACTTCTGCAATAATTGGAACTAATTGGCTTAAGAAGGCCTCTTTGATACCTAAACGACGACCGTGCATAACACTACGTCTAATCAATCGACGAATAATATATCCGCGTCCTTCGTTTGACGGCAGAGCACCATCACTAATCGCAAAGGTTACAGCACGAATGTGGTCAGCAATAACTTTAAAACTTACTTTTGCACTTGGATTATCTTCATAAACAATACCATCTGTTAGTGATTCAATTTCTTTAATGATTGGCATAAATAAATCTGTTTCAAAGTTAGTCGGTGTATCTTGAATAATCGATACAATACGCTCTAAGCCCATCCCAGTATCGACATTTTTTGTAGGAAGTGGTACATAGGTATCATCTGGTAAATGGTTAAATTCTGAAAACACTAAATTCCAAATTTCTAACCATCTTTCATTTTCCCCACTTGGATAGCTTTCTGGATGGTCTTCAGGCAAATCATTATGTTCTTGGCCACGATCATAGAAAATTTCCGTATTAGGACCACATGGACCTGCACCAATATCCCAAAAATTATCTTCAGTTGGAATCAAATGCTCTGGATTAAAACCTTCAACTTCAGTCCATAATTCCTTTGTTTCTTTGTCCTCAGGATAGTAGGTTACAAACAAACGACTTGGATCTAAGTCTAACCAATCTGGACTGGTTAAAAATTCCCAAGCATAATCGATCGCTTCTTTTTTCAAGTAATCCCCAATTGAAAAGTTTCCTAACATTTCAAATAAGGTATGATGACGAGCTGTTACTCCAACATTTTCAATATCATTGGTCCGAATACTTTTTTGCGAATTAGCAATTCGTTTGTTAGCAGGTATTTCTGTTCCGTCAAAATATTTTTTTAGCGTTGCCACTCCTGAGTTAATCCATAATAGCGTTGGATCATTGATAGGAATCAAAGATTCACTTGGTCGTACTTCATGCCCTTTTTGTTCGAAGAAATCTAAGAACATCCGTCTAATTTGAACACTGGATAATTTTCGCATACATTCACACTCCTAAAAAATAAAAAAAGACCCATTATATGTAAGGGCGACTACCGCGGTACCACCTTACTTATAACGACTCTTGTTCATTACATCTTCAACGATTGATAACGCCAATCATGCGCTAATATTTCTATTAGTTTAACTTGAGGGAGCATTTCAAATCGTTGATTTTTTTCACCTTAATAAAATCTCTCTAAAGGATTTAAAACATAGCCTCGTTATGGCCTAGTATAGCTTTTTAACAAGCATTTGTCAATTTAACATATAAAATAAATAATGAAAATAGCATTCACATTTAGCTTAACTAAAGTATAATATAGAAGAGAGGTATTTATTAGTACAGTTTGTAAATGAAAGGAAAACCCATGAGTGAACGTATTTATATAATTTGTCACCTTAATTCGGGAGCTGGAAAAGGTAAGGATGCCCTAGAAGAGGTATATCGTATTTTAAATAGTTATCAAATAACCTATCTGACATATTACACAGATTATGCGAGTCATGCAAAAGTTATAACACAACAAATCATGAGCAAAGGTTTTAATCCCGAAAATCAACAAATACTTGTGTTAGGTGGTGATGGAACATTACATGAAGTGGTTGGTGCGATGATTCAAATGGGTCTTAACGTTCCTATCGCATATATCGCAACAGGAACAGGTAATGATTTTAACCGCGTTTGGCAGCCCAATAAATCAATTCGTCAAATCATTGAAACCATGCTTTTCTCTCGTCAAGTTAAAACAATTCCTATTTTTACTTTTTATGACAGAACAACAAATATTAACGATATCGTATTGAATAGTCTTGGTTTTGGTTTTGATGCCGAAGTGAATTACTTAACGCAACAAATAGACAAAAAATCTTTTTTAAGAAAATATTTAGATGGACACTTTGCGTATCTCGTTTCAATTTTTAAAAGTTTAAATATACTTCAATCATTTAATCTGACCATTCAAGTTGATGGAGAAACGCATATAATTAACAATGCTTATTTAGCCTGTATCATGAATAATCCTTATTTTGGTGGCGGAATTAAATTAGATAATTTAGCGAGTCATGAAAACAAAGAACTGTCATTGATCATTATTCATGATGTGAATTTTAAAGCGATTATTAGCTTATTATTTAGTATTTTAATTAAGCAAGACCAACATCTTTCACCAAACGTAACGCGTTTTACGGGAGATACAATGGAGTTAAAGTTAAATAAAGCGATTCGAGGGCAGGTAGATGGCGAAGATTTAACACCTATCCAGGCTGATTTATCCATTCGCCTTTCTGAATTTCCCTTTTACTTATAATAAAAAGCATGAGAAACTTTATGGTACAGTAGTTTCTCATGCTTTTTTATTCAAATCGGTTGATGGTCTCTTCTTGCAAATGATAAATCACACCAAAATCATCTCTTAATTGACTTTTATCCGCATTAGCTTCAAACCTTAAAACAGCTGAAGGAAGATCAAATAAAGTAATTTCCCAATAACTTTGATTAAAGCTTATTGTTGGCTGATTGATAACAATATATTGGCCATATATCTGATTTTTAGAGATTTTTTGCGACCAATTATAAATACCTGGCAACTGGAGATCCAAATACATATCCCATGTTAAGTCTGTAAGTCCTATTTCAGCATTTAATTCATTATCCGCATAATTTCTTAATAACGTAGCATAATCTATTTGATACTTTTCATTAAAAATACTTTTTTCTTCCTTGGTCATGGTCGACCAATCCAATTGATTATTTAAATAATTTAAGATGATTGAAAAGCGTTGCGATTGACTACTTGCATAATTGTTATTAAAAGTACCTAGATAAGGTTGACCAAGTACAACAATTCGATTATTTTCTTGTTCAATATCAAAACCTAGAATACTTTGCGAAGTATCTTCAGTTAAATAAGTCCCATCAAAATTAAAATTTTGTGCTTGTACATTTAGATTGGGTATGAATATAAGAAGGAAAGAAAGTTTAAGTATAGCCTGTTTAAATCTCAAGTTCTTCATCCTCCACTTTTTCATAAATAATACCACGGTCATCGATTAACTGACTAGCATCTTCCGTCATCTCAAAACGAAGTAAACGATCATTTCCTAATAATGAAACACGCCATACGGACTGTGAAGCTTCAATCTTTGCATTGACTAACAATACTTCTCCAACACGATTACTGTTAATATCTTGAATCACATGAATCCCAGGGATATACTGATAGACCAATTTCATTACATCCGTTTTATTCATCCATGGTTCTACTTGATCAGCAGCAAGATGTAAAACTTCACTCAAATCAACCTCATCGATACCCCATTTATCTCGGAACTCAGCAATTTCTTCTGAAGTAGTGGATGGATCAAGCAAATAACTGCCTGAATTAATGATTTGATTTAAATAAGCATAACCATTTTCAGCGTATTGTGTATAAATGGTTATTGTTTGATTTTCATGGTTGAAATGATAACCTCTAATGGTATCATTTTGGATTGTTAGATAGGTTCCTTCATACGGAAAATCCCCAAAATTTTCTTGAGCATTCACATCCAATGCAATGAAATTGCTAAATAACATAAAGCCAACTATTATAAACAATTTAATTATTTTTTTCATTACTTTCTCCTCTTTCATGTTGACAATCAAACCACTCTGACCTATACTGACTATACATTAAACCTTCATTCAACTTCTTACTTAGATTATAATGAATAAAGTAACGTTTTAGGGAAATCCTTCCTAAACGACTTGTTTTCACTCATAATCCATCAAAAGCTAGGAGGTTTGTTTATGCTACTTAATTTTTATAACTACTTAACTCCCCTTTATTTGATTTATTCTTTTCTCATGCAGAAACCAAAATTAAATCGGTTTGCTAAATTGTTATTGTTAGTGTCAATCTTTACTATCAGTCAGTTCAGTTTAATTTATCGCGATACTCTGCTCCCTTTATTTTATTTCATCATCTTCTTTGTCATTTTGTATTGGAATAGCAAAGATGTTAGTAAAAGCATCATTTATACTATCTTTCCTTTAATTATTTATTTTGTAGGACCAAGCGTAAATAATTGGTTCTCCTATCCAAATATTGCTATATCAATCATGGTTAACTTAGGATGGATAAGTTTATTTACCTTTCTCTTCAACCAAGCTGTCGAATATATGATGAATAGATGGGAATTCAGCCAAAGTATTGTTTATAATTTACTCTTAATTTGCTTTTTTCTCTTGTATTATCGTCAGATCAATCAGTTGTTTATCTATTTTGGTTTTAATTACGATAGTTGGATATTTTTATTTACTTTAGTTTTTGCCTTAATTGTCTTTTTATTAATGATGATTCTGACTATTTTTGATTCAAGTAACCGCCAAATTCAAATGATTGAGCAAGAAAAAGCAAAAATTGAATTAAATAATCAATTTAGCCAATTAATTAGCCAGCAGTACGATGAAGTGAGAGCGTTTAGACATGACTACCATAACTTATTGTTAGCTTTAAATGGATATATTCAAGATGAAAAATGGGAACAATTGCATATATTTTTTAATAAAGAACTCCATAAATATAATAATATAGAACAAACATCCAACCAACAATTAGAAAAGCTTGTCTATATTCATCATTCTGGAATTCGTCATTTGTTATATGCTAAATTAATCTATGCGCAGAGCTTAGGGATTACTATCCATTTAGAATTACAACAAGTCTTTCAACTTGAACATGCTGAAATAAATTCTTTACCTAGAATATTAGGGATTATTTTAGATAATGCCATTGAAGAAGCTCGTTTAATAAATAAGGGTGAACTTGCTGTAGCTTTCATCGAAAATGAAGATTCACAAACTATCATCGTTAGTAATTCTATGCGCCATGAGTCAATGGATATCCATACGATTAAAACAAAAGGCTATACAAGCAAAGAAAGTAATTCAGGCTTAGGTTTATATAATCTAGATCAGCTAATCCTTCCTTCGAATCTTTTACTAAATACTCAGGCAATAAATTATGTATTCACTCAAGAAATCGTTATTCCTAAGGAGGTCGGATAAAGATGCAGTCTATTTTTATTTGTGAGGATAATTTAAGTCAATTGAATAACTTCCAAACGATTATTAATAATTATGTCATGATGGAAGATTTAGAAATGGAACTTACTTTAGCTACAGATAATCCTATAGATATTCTTGAAAGCTTAAAAGAAAAAGATATTAGCAATGGTATTTATTTTCTAGATATAGATTTAAATCACGAAATGGATGGATTACAGTTAGCACAAGCAATTAGAGAATATGATCAACTTGGATCTATTGTATTTATTACAACTCATGCTGAAATGGCAGCTGTGACCTTTAAATATAAAGTTGAAGCACTTGATTTTATTGTTAAATCATCCGTTGAGCAAATACAAGGACAAATGATTGAAATCTTAAAATTAATAAGAGAACGACAAATTCAAGGCAATAGTCGTCAAAAACAATTTGTCTTTACTTCCGGTAGTAAAACGCGCACCATTAGTATCGATAAAATTCTATTTTTTGAATCCTTGCCACAAGCTCATAAAATTGCAATAAATACCTTTGACAGCCAATATCAAACTTACGATAGCTTGAGTAACATTGAAAAATATGATGATTCATTTGTTCGTTGTCATAAGTCATTTGTTATTAATATTGATAATGTGGAAAGTATCGACACAAAAAACAAGCTTGTCAAAATGATGAATGGCTCTACTTGTCTGTTGGCAAATAGTCGCATCAAAAAAATAAAACAACTATTATTAGAAAAACAGCCAAAGTATGATTAATTCGATCAGTCTTTGGCTGTTATTATTTCATTTGCATTTACTGCTAGAAAATCATAAGGTGTCGTTCCAATCATGCCAATCATTGGATCCACCGTTAAGAAATTATTCATGGTTAGCTGATATTTATTTTGAGGGGGGGTTGTATGTTCAACCTCTTGCTCTTTGCTGGATTCAGTATTTAGATTTTCTAAGCGATTTTTGAATTCAATTTTTAGTAGGTCTGCTAGAAAGGTTTTTCTTGGCTCTTCATTTTTCATGACAGCTTTAACAAATGAATTCGGGTCACCTAATAAGATTAGACTTGATTGTGCCCTTGTTACTGCGGTATATAAGAGATCTTTCCTTAGCATCCGTGAATACTGGTCTACTAAAGGAAGGATAACCAGTGGATATTCGCTACCCTGTGCTTTGTGGATGGATGTGCAGTATGCTAAGGTCAATTGATTAAAGTCATTACGTTTATACGTTAACTCATTCTCATCAAATTCAACAACAATTTCATCAGACTTCGATTCGGTTTGATTTTTATAGTGAATGGCAACAATATTTCCAATATCACCGTTAAATACATTTTCTTCGGCATTATTGACTAATTGTAAAACTTTATCTCCTACCCGAAAAATCGTTTCAAAAAAAACAACTTCATGCTTTTTAGGAGCGGGTGGATTTAGTTGTGCTTGTAAGGATTTATTTAAAGCATTAATCCCAGCGGGTCCTTTATACATTGGAGCCAACACTTGTAAATTACTATCATTGAATCCTTTAGGCAAGGCTTTTGCCACAATTTGATGGATTACGTTCCCTACTTGATTCACATGACATTGAATAAAAGAGCGATCAGATTTTTTTTCTAATAAATCATTAGGTAATGTATTATTTCTAATGGAGTGCGCTAATTTTATAATAGAACTATTGGCTGCTTGCCGATAAATTCGCGTGAGTGAAACGGTGGGAATGACTTGGGATTGAATAAGGTCATTAAAAATTTTCCCTGGACCAACAGATGGTAACTGATCTTGGTCACCTACAAATACAACTTGCATGTGATAGGGAATCCCTTGGAGTAGCCAATTCATCAACCAAGTATCCACCATCGACATTTCATCGACAATTAACAAACTACCTTCTAATTGATTAGAATAAAAATCATTGGTTAAAGTATCACGGGTAAAACCAATTAAGCGATGGATTGTTGAGGCAGTTATCCCTGTTACTTCCTTCATACGCTTAGCTGCACGTCCTGTTGGGGCAGCTAGTAGGACTGGATTTTCATGACCATATCTATCATCTTCGTCTATGGTATAGTCATGCAAAATAGAATGCAGGACAATAATTCCTTGTACTAGAGTCGTCTTTCCTGTACCAGGTCCACCTGTAATAATAGACATCGGTGAGTCAATGGCTGTTTGTAGGGCTTCTTTTTGCCAGTTATCGTACTGAATCCCTGTTACTTCTTCAACTTTAGGTATTGCTTCTATGATTTCTTCTTTTGTAAAGCGTTCGACTTCCTCGTATTGCCAATATTGTGATAATTGCTTGACAATTCCAATCTCAGCAAAATATAAACTTGGAATCATAATGCCTTCTGCTAGACGATAAAGTCGTTTTTCAAGTACCGCTTTATCAACTGATTGTTGTAATAGTTCATTGGAGATGAGAAAGCGTCGACTATTTTCTAGTAATCGTTGAGCTTCTGACAAAGCGATGTCCTCATTAACATAAGTGTCTCCCTCATTCATTGAACGCTGACTGACAACTGTAATTATCCCAGCCATTACGCGTTCAATGGCATCCGCTTCAAATCCAAGTGACTCAGCTAATTGGTCTGCTTTAGTAAAACCAATTCCTTCAATTTTTTCGATTAATTCATAAGGATTTTCTTTAATCGCTTCAATCGCTGTACTTTGATAGATTTGATAAATTTTATCAACCGTTTTAGGTCCAAAACCCCAAGTGTTGAGCTGCATGTAGACACGTTCAGTCCCTTGATGTTCCAAGAGTGCATCTCTTAATCCTTTAGCTGTTCTCTGCGTTAAACCATTGACTTCCTTTAGGGCTTGACTATCTGCCAGAATTTTATCAATGGCATCTGTCCCTAAAGTATCAACAATCCTCGTTGCTAAAACTGTCCCTATTCCTTTAAAACGATGACTCGATAAGTATTCAGTTAAACCTTCTTCAGAAGTTGGCGCCATTTGTTGATAACGCGTGACATTAAATTGTTGCCCGTATTTAGGGTGATTGGTTAGATGTCCGTAAAATTCATAAGTTGTATCCAAATGGAGAGTCGCAAATTGCCCGGTGCAAACAATGTCTGTATCCATTAAGAGACTGGTTTGATCTTCATCAATCACAACGCGAATCACTTTATATAAATTAGACGGATTTTCGAATATGATGGTATCCACCATACCTACAATAATTTCTTCTTCACGATTATTTTCGAACAACTGGCTCACCTCATTTCTATTACTATAGTATAGCATAGTTTGATAGGCCTTATAAAATAAAAAAAAGGTAAAAACAGATTGCTCCATTTTTACCTTTTGATATTTAATATTATTACGCTTCTTGTGCTACTGGGTAAACAGAAACTTGTTTTCTGTTTTTACCTTTACGCTCAAAGCGAACAACACCTTCGATTTTAGCAAATAAAGTATCATCGCCACCGCGACCTACGTTATTTCCTGGGTGAACTTTAGTTCCACGTTGACGGTAAATAATTGATCCACCAGTTACAGTTTGTCCATCAGCTGCTTTAGCACCTAGACGTTTAGCAATGGAATCACGACCGTTTTGAGTGGATCCACCACCTTTTTTAGTTGCAAATAATTGTAAATTTAATTTTAACATATTGGTTACCTCCTTTATTTATTGGAAATATGAATAAATTCAGGATAATTCTCTGCAAGAATTTCTAAGGCGAAATGTAAATGTTCCATAAGCAACTGAACATCATGATGTAGCTTCGGTTCTTTGATCTCCGGTAAAACTATTTTCAAATAGCCCCCTTTAACCTCATCGACATCAACATCTGCTGAAACACCTAAAAGATGCTCTAAAGAATTTTCAACTGATATAACCTGGCTTGAAACAGCAGCACAGACAATATCATAACCTTCATCAGCATATCCAGCATGACCGGTCATCGTCAATTCCTTAATTGCTTGCTTTGAATCCATCTTAAATTGAATATTAATCATCTTATGCGTTAATAGAATCGATTGTTAATTTTGTGTATGGTTGACGGTGACCTTGTTTGCGGTGTGAGTCTTTACGACGTTGGTATTTAAAAGTAACCACTTTTTTCGCACGACCATTTTTTTCTACAGTAGCTTCTACTGTTGCGCCCTCTACAAATGGTGCACCTACTTTAGTTGATTCTCCACCGACTAAAATTACCTCATCAAAAGTAACCTTTTCTCCCTCGGCAACATCTAATTTTTCAACAAAAATAGATTGACCAACTTCAACTTTTACTTGTTTTCCGCCTGTTTTAATAATTGCGTACATCCAAGCACCTCCTTATTTTTATTTACACTCAGACTCGCCATATTAAGTGTTCGTTATTGAAACTTTTAAAACTTAATGATGTGCGGTTGCAGATGGAGTGCTAGCCAAATACAACATTAGTATTGTACCATTCAAGTCATCCATCGTCAACAAAAAAATCCCGTTCTTTAAACGGGATTTTAAGACTAAAAAATTAAATAATTTTCAAAACCTAGTAAGTTTAACAAGCCTCTTGATGGAAAATATAATATAAATGTTAATACGATATTGTATAACATAGTTGGACCCAGATTATTTGCTAAAAAAGGGGTTAATGCCATCGTTGTATAGCCTGTTTCACGATAAAATACAAAAATACTAAAATCAACAAATGCTACCGTTAATAAGAATAATAAAATTTGCACAAGTGATTTTTTAGGGAGATATTTTTTTACTTTAATAACAAACAATGCCACTAGTAAGTATAGCGTCGCATATAAACCTAATATCGTTGTATTATAAGAGTCAGCAATAAGTCCGAAGACAAATGCGCTAAACAAAATACTGCCATCTCTAAAATAAAAAGCAAATAAGACGAGAACATACAAGGTTACATGCGAAATGATTGTTTGTCCACTACCAAGAAATGCTGCTGGAAAGATAGCTGGTAGCGCAGAATCAATAATAATCCCAAAAAATAAGAGTAAGGCCAGATACCATTTAACTCTGCGATCACGGTTAATCTTCAACGATATCACTCTGCCCTTCCTTTTGAATGACCGTTACAAAACGAATATCAGTCATTTCTCCAGCAGGGATGATCCGAACAACCTGGAATAGACCATAATCATCCATTTGGGCACTCGCAACCTCACCAATAAATAGAGTACTTGGTGTAACACCGCCTAAACCAGATGTTATCACCATGTCACCAGCCGAAATTTTAGCTTCTGGATCCACTTGGGTCATAATTAGCTGATTGTTGCGATGATCGTAAGATGAAACAATCCCGTTTGATGATCCAGACTCACTTTGAATACTCGCGGCTACTTTCCCAGCATTAGACTGGTCAGAAGTTAGGAGCAAGACTTTTGAACTTGTCAAATTCACTTCAATAATACGGCCAATTAATCCATTTCCTGCCATGACAGACATGTTTTCGCGAACACCATCATTCGAGCCAACATTAATCGTTAAAGTTTCCATCCATTGATCCGGATTTCTACCAATGACGGTCGCATTAACAACCGTATAATCACTTAAAGTCTCTTCTAAGGCTAATTGCGATCTCATGCTCTCATTTTGAGCTTCTAAGTCAGCCACTCGCACTTGTAAATTATAGACTTGGTCAATTTTTTCTTTTAATTGTTGGTTCTCTTCAAAAGTATTAACTAAATCATCTACTGAGTTAACAAAGCGAACAACCATATTAACTGGCTCAGAAAAAATTCTTCCTGCCCATGCTGCTGTATCATTGACTGCACTAGTCAGAATATTACTAGATCCATTTAACATGGTATAAACGATTAACGATCCAATAACTATACCAGATAATAGGAGACCGATTAATTTCTTATTATTCATCAATTAATTCCTCTTTCTAACTATCGTGCATTGCGTTCAGCAATTTTCGACTCAGAATCCATTTCTTTTAACATTTTTCCTGCTCCAATGGCAACACAATCTAAAGGAAGGTTGGCTAAGTTTACAGGAATACCTATTTCTTCATATAAGCGTTCAGGAAGACGTTTCAAGAGAGCACCTCCACCTGTTAAAACTATCCCATTTTCCATTATATCCGCAGACAATTCTGGGGGTGTCACTTCTAATACTTGTTTGATGGCTAGCACGATATCTAAGATTACTTCATCAACAGCTTGCGCAATTATATTTGCTCTGATTACTTTAGTATCAGGTACACCAGTAGCAATATTACGGCCTTTAGCTCGTATATGCTCTGTTTCATCATGCTTTGTAAACTGAGCATTTCCAATATTAACTTTAATATTTTCAGCTTCTTGGTGCCCAATGGCCAATTGATAATGAGTTCGAACGTAAGCCATAATCATCTCATTCATGGCATTACCTGCTGCTGTGACCGTTGCCCCTTCAACAATTTCTCCATAAGAAATAACAGCAATATCAGTCGTTCCACCACCAATATCTACGACCAAATTACCTTTTGGCTGACTAATAGCTAAGTTCGCTCCTAATGCTGCTGCAAAAGGTTCTTCCACAATCATGGCACGGTAAACACCTAAATCTTTTATCGCATCAATTACAGCTCTACGTTCAACTTTACTGATATTGCTAGGTACACAAATAACCACTTCAGGTCTAGCTAACGAGCGACGTAAAGCCTTTTTAATAAAATGAGCTAACATTTGTTTCGTTAAGGAAAAGTTGGCGATTACCCCATCACGCATAGGTCGAATTGTTTCAAATTTTTCTGACGTTCGACCAACTAAATCATAAGCTTCTTTACCGAATGCAACCACTTCATTGGTTTCTTTATTAATGGCAACAATAGAAGGCTCACGTAGGGCTATACCTTTGCTATCAATATATATAATTGTATTGGCTGTACCTAGATCAATTCCTAGGCGTTGCTTATAAAAAATCCCCACAATTTTGCACCCTTCCATTTTGATTCAATAACTCGTTACATTATAGCAAACAATACAAGTTATTTGCTAGTCGTATTCGCTAGCTTAACAAAATTTGAAAAAATAATTTTGTTTTAAAAGCTAATCTAGTCATTATTGTACACTAGATGAATCAATAATTTAACAATATTGTGTATTTTTGTTAAACTTTAACTAATTTAAATTTATATTCGAGGTGTCCACATGAAGTCAAATGTATATGACAATGAACAATTTTATTCAGCTTATGCGCAAATGGATCGGTCGCTATATGGACTCAAAGCTGCAGGTGAATGGGCTGAATTCCAACGACTTTTACCTGATAATTTAAACGGTATAAAAGCTCTTGATTTAGGTTGTGGTTATGGTTGGCATTGCCACTTCCTAAGAGAGCAAGGTGCACATTATGTTGTAGGAATTGACTTATCTCAAACAATGCTTCAACAAGCAAAAAAAATGACGCAGGATGATCAAATTGAGTACAGTCAACAATCAATCGAAGATTTTGATTTAGGCAAGCAAACATTCGATTTAATCATTTCTTCTTTAGCTTTTCATTACATCAAAGATTTTAATCAAACAATCAGCCAGATCGTTAAATATTTAAAAACAGATGGACAGTTAATCTTTTCTGTTGAGCATCCTATTTTTACTGCTCGTGCTGAACAAGATTGGATTTATATTGATGGAGAAATCGCGCATTGGCCAGTTGACCACTACCAGGATGAAAGTATTCGAAAAACAGAATTTCTCCAACATGCAGTAATAAAATATCATCGGAACATGGCAACTTATATCAACACGCTTATTGAAAATAATTTATCGATAGAGGCTATAAGTGAACCTGTACCACCTCAAGCAATGATTGATGAGCGCCCAAACCTCGCTCAAGAATTACGGCGTCCAATGATGCTGATTATTAAGGCAAAAAAAGTAATTTAAAGCATAAAAAAGCCGGAGGGTAAATCCCCTCCGGTTAAAATGTTAAGTTAAATAATTAGCCTAATTTTTCTACGTTTGCTGCTTGAGGTCCACGTGCGCCTTCTTCTACATCGAAGCTAACTTGTTGACCTTCTTCTAAAGATTTGTATCCATCACCTTGAATAGCTGAGAAATGTACGAATACATCTGCATCGCCTTCACGTTCGATAAATCCAAAACCTTTTTCAGCGTTAAACCATTTTACTGTACCTTGTTCCATTAAATCTTAAATCCTTCCGCGTGCCAATAGACACTTTATAAATTATATTCTTGCCATGGTACGAAGAGGATGTTTAAAACAACTTTCTTACCTGTTACAAAGAACATAATCTTATTATAACATAATCTTATTTATTTGCAAGATAATATTTGAATATATTCAAAATAAGCCGATTATTATCCAATATTAACTTATTTCAAATAAATGACTTTTTTCACGTAAACTGATGAATGTATTTTCGCCAATAATTAAATGATCGAGTACTTCAATGCCCATTAAATCACCACAAGCAATCATTCTTTTTGTAAAAATTAAATCAGCTTGTGAGGGATCCGTATCTCCAGAAGGATGATTGTGGGCTAAAATTAAGCGAGCGGTTGGATATTTTACAGCTTCTTTAAAAATTTCTCTAGGATGAGCAACGGAACTATTGACAGAACCAATAAATATCGTCCGTTTTTGAATAATTTCATTCTTGGTATTCAAAAACAAAACGACTAAATGTTCTTGGTGTAAATCACGCATTTCATGCAATAACCATTCGCCGGCAGAACGCGTTGAGGTAATTTGACCGAACTTTGGGATCGCACTTTGAGCAATGCGAGTTCCCAACTCAATCGCTGCCTGAATTTCTATCGCTTTAGTCGGACCAATTCCTTTCACTTTTTGCATTTCTTCTAAACTTGCAAATTTTAACTCATGAATACTTTCAAAATGTTGCAAAAAATTCATAGCGACCTTTAATACATGGACTTTACTAGTGCCTGTCCTGAGTAATATAGCTAATAATTCATGATCTGCTAAAGCTTTTACTCCAAAGACCTTCAAACGTTCACGGGGACGACCTTCCAACGGTACTTCTTTTATCAATGGTGTTAAATTTTTTTGATTAATAAAAAACACCTCCTTTACCATATATACAGTAAAAAAGGCGATTTCCATTATTTTAGATAACGTGTTGCACAAAATATTGACGAATTTCAGACACAAAATATAATGAGCCAGTGATAACCAAGAGCTGTTCAGTGTTTGTACGATTCTCTTGTAAAAAATCATCAATAACTTGCTGCCAATTTTTTTCAACTCTTACACGTTGAGCATCTATCTGTGGAACCTGATCAATCAACTCTTGGAAATTTTCAACCGACATAGCGTTGTGGTGATTGAATTCCGTTAAAATTAAATCATTTGCTTCAAAAGATTGCAAAAGTGGTAGTTGTTCTAATTGATTTTTTGTTGATAAACCAGCATAAAGAATTGTTAATTGATAATGTGGTAAATGTTCCTCTACTAACTGACGTAATGCTGTAAGTCCAGCAATATTATGTGCGCCATCAATGTATACTAATGGTTGATCGTAAACACGCTCCATCCGAGCGATCCATTTCGTTTGTTGTAACGCAGGTTTAGCAACAACCCAATCAATGGGTTGATCAATAATTTCCATCCATTTTATAAAGGCTTGTAAAGCAACCGTTGCATTTTGGATTTGATGCATACCTAACATGCTAACAACAAAATTATTTTGCTGTGTTTCATCAGTAGGGATATTTTTTTGCCATAAATTAAAGGTAGAGCCTTGTTCAAAGTGGTTAAAGACATCGGTAATACCATACTCGATTTCAAAGCGATCAATTGTCGCACCCATTTTTTTGCTATGCTCTTCAATCACAGCTAAAGGTTCTACTTCAATTAAACCAGTAACTACTCTAGCATTTGGCTTAATGATACCTGATTTTTCAAGGGCAACTTCCTCTTTGGTATTACCAAGTTTATCTGCATGATCTAAACCGATGGTAGTAAGTACCGCTAATTGTGCATCAATAACATTAGTGCAGTCATTAGCTCCACCAATACCCACTTCAATTAAACACACATCTGGTTGCATTTTACGAAAATAGAGTAACATCATCACTGTATATAGTTCGAAGAAGACTAATTTTCCATAAGGAGTTGTTTCCATATAGGTATTAACGTCCACCATTTGTTCAACTATTTCAATTAAATCTTGATCACTGATTGGTTCACCATTCATCATAATACGCTCATTAAATCGCATAATATGAGGAGAGGTAAATGAACCGACAGTTAAACCTTGACTTAGCAGTAAATCTCTTAAATAGGCTGTCGTAGACCCTTTTCCATTTGTTCCCGTTACATGGATGGCAGGAATATTTTTCTCGGGATGTCCGACATACGCTACTGCCTCGCGTATTTTTTCAATACCAACACGTGGTGTTTCGTTAACTTGTTGATTTAACCAGTCAATCGCTGCATGAACATTATTAAATTTCAACGATATTCAATCTCCTTCATACTATAAAATAAATTATACTTTTTTAAGTTGTTCGATTCTTAATTTCACTGCCTCCAATTGTTTTTGGTAAGAAGCTTCTTTTTGACGCTCTTCCTCGACAATATTTGCCGGTGCTTTGTTCACAAATTTTTCATTGGCTAGTTTTCCTTGCGAACGTTTTACTTCTTGCGTTAATTTCTTAACATCTTCTTCTAAGCGTTTAATTTCATCTTCGATTTTGATTAAACCCTCAAGCGGCATTAAAACTTGAGCAAATGCTAATGTTTGGGTCACAATTTCAGTTGGCAATTCCGGATTCGTATCAATGGTTAACTGATCTGGATTACAAAAGCGTTCAATATAAGCTTTATTTTCATTCAATAAATCAACCACAGCTTGATCTTGGGCTTGAATAATTAAGTCTACTTTTTTAGAAAGTGGTGTATTCATTTCATTTCTAATCGTTCTTACTGAACGAATAACCTCTATCAGTTTTTCCATCGCAGTAATGGCATCTTCATTTTCGTATGCTGGATTAACTACTGGATAATCTGCTACAACAATGGATTGCGCATTTTCAGGTTTAATTAATTGCCAAATTTCTTCTGATACAAACGGCATGATTGGATGAATTAAACGTAAAATCTGATCTAAAACATGAATCAAGATACTTTTAGTTGTTAAATGTTTTTCTTGGGTATCTTGAAGACTTTCTTTAGTCATTTCGATATACCAGTCACAGTAATCATTCCAAATAAAATGATATAAAATACGGCCAGCTTCTCCAAATTCAAACTTTTCAAACAAGCGTGTTACATCACTAATGGTTGCCTGTAAACGTGCTAAGATCCATTTATCAGCTAGGGTTAAATCATCACCGATTTGAATCGAATCCAAGGTTAAATCACCAATATTAAGTAACACGTAACGGCTAGCATTCCATATTTTATTAATAAAGTTCCAAGCAGCACTCATTTTTTCAACACTATAACGTACATCTTGACCTGGAGCAGACCCATTAGCTAAAAACCATCTTAAAGCATCCACGCCATACTCGTCAATAACATCCATTGGGTCGATTCCATTACCTAAAGATTTACTCATTTTACGACCTTGTTCATCACGAATCAATCCGTGAAGTAAAACATTTTCAAATGGTCTCTCACCAGTAAATTCTAAACTTTGGAAAATCATTCGACTAACCCAAAAAGTTAAAATATCATAACCTGTTACTAAGGTATTCGTTGGGAAATAACGTGCCATATCTTCTGTTTTCTCTGGCCAACCCATAGTAGAAAACGGCCATAGAGCAGAACTAAACCAGGTATCTAATACGTCTGGATCACGTTCCCAATTTTCATCATCTTGAGGTGCATCTTCCCCTACATAAATTTCGCCGGTTTCTTTATGATACCAAGCTGGAATTTGATGTCCCCACCAAAGTTGACGCGAAATAACCCAGTCATGAATGTTTTCCATCCAAGTTAAGAATGTTTGATTGAAACGTAGCGGGAAGAAATTAATAGCATTTTCACTATCTTGATTATCAATCGTCATTTTGGCAAGTGGCTCCATTTTAACAAACCACTGCGTTGATAGAATAGGTTCAACCATTGCATCGGTTCTTTCTGAATGCCCTACACTATGGACGTGTTCTTCAACTTTTACTAATAAGCCTAGTTCTTTAAGATCAGCAATGACTTGTTTTCTTGCATCAAAACGGTCTAGATTGGCATACTTACCAGCCGCTTCATTCATGGTTCCATCCAAATTCATCACATTAATTTTAGCTAATTGATGTCTTTCACCGACTTCATAGTCATTTGGATCATGTGCAGGTGTTATTTTAACGACTCCTGTTCCAAATTCTTGGTCCACATAGTCATCTGCAATAATAGGTATTTCACGATTCATTAGTGGTAACATTACTGTTTTACCAATTAAATGTTGATATCTTTCATCGTCTGGATGGACAGCAATAGCCGTGTCACCTAATAAGGTTTCAGGACGGGTTGTGGCAATTTCAACTTGTTCATCACTGCCAACAACCGGATAATTGATGTGGTAAAAAGCCCCTGTAACATCTTTATGGATAACTTCAATATCTGATAAGGCAGTTTGTGCTTGCGGATCCCAGTTAATAATATATTGACCGCGGTAAACAAGCCCTTTTTCATATAAACTAACAAATACTTTATTAACAGCCTTACTTAAGCCGCTATCTAGTGTGAAGCGTTCACGAGAATAATCAACTGAAATCCCCATTTTACCCCATTGTTCACGAATAGTTTTGGCATATTCTTCTTTCCATTCCCAAACAAGTTCAATAAATTTTTCGCGTCCTAAATCATAGCGTGTTAAATTGTCTTCACGTAGTTTTTCTTCAACTTTTGCCTGGGTAGCAATTCCAGCATGGTCCATTCCTGGAAGCCATAAGGTATCGAAGCCTTGCATTCGTTTAAAACGAATAATCATATCTTGTAAAGTTACATCCCATGCATGTCCTAAATGGAGTCTTCCTGTTACATTTGGAGGTGGAATAACAATTGAATATGGTTCGGCATCTGGATCTTCAGATGGTGCGAATACATCTAAATCAAGCCATCGTTGGTATTTACCCTCTTCAACCTCTGTAAAATTATATTTTGTCGACATATTTTTAGTTGCCATAAAATAAAAACTCCTTTCTCATTTTGTGATTTACGACATTAAAAACGCCCTATGTCAAATACATAGGACGCGTTTAAACGTGGTACCACCTAATTTATGAAATATATAACTATTTCTCTCTTTTTTGTTAACGAAGTTATTCCTCCGTAAAGTACTACTAAAAGTTCATACTTTAACGCTCCAAGCTACCTTCATCAATTTTGAAAGTTTTCACCACAATACTTTCTCTCTAAGGTTAATTGATTACTCTTCTTTTCATAGCGCATGGTTATAAGATAATCACAGTTTAGCAAAATTAGCTCATTTACACAAGATGCAATAAATATCATTTTAGTTATATTATTTTATATCAAGCTTGCATTTCATTATAAACTGATTGAATATTTTCAAATACTTCTGCAATATTGCCATTTATTGTCAATATATTTGGCTGTGCTATCGTTAAAGTTGTCTTGTTAATCACTAATAAATGTTTCCCTTTAAAATAATGGATAAAGCTAGCAGCAGGATAGACTTTTAGCGAAGTCCCACCAATAATCAGTACATCTGCATTAGATATGTCTTGAACCGCTTGATTGATTGCCTGTTCATCTAAAACTTCTTCATATAAAACGATATTTGGTCGAACAATCCCATGACATAACTGGCATCTAGGGATCCCATCCTCATCAATTTGTAATTGATCATAGGAATATTTTGCTAAACAATCGATACAATAATTGTCATCAACAGCTCCATGCAATTCGACGACATGTTGACTCCCAGCTTTTTGATGCAAGCGATCAATATTTTGTGTAATAATTTTAATGTTTTTCCCACTCGATTCTAAATCCGCTAGAAATTTATGGGCTGTGTTGGGTTGAGCATCAGGATATACAAGATGTTCAAAATGAAAATCAAAAAAAATGGCTGGGAATTTTTTGAAAAAAAATGCTGAAATAACTTGCTCAGCGGAATAATGCGTACCAGTCTCTTCATGCAAGATCCCATTGGCCGAACGAAAATCAGGTATTCCACTCTCAGTGGACACACCTGCTCCACCAAAGAAGACTATATTCTGGCCAATATGTATGATTTCAGCCATTTGTCGTATCCTTGTGTCCATATATTATACCTCCATTTCTTCTCTTTCTTTAAATGTAGCATAAAAATGGATTAAAGCAAAAAAGACTATAAAACTCACACTGGAATTTTATAGTCTTTTGATTGTTTGATACTAAATATTATCTGCTGCAGCTATCGCATCATCATAGCTTGGTTCATCTGTTCCTTCCGGTACAACTTGAACATATTTAACAATTTTTTGTGCATCGACAACAAATACTGAACGGGCTAGTAAATCTAAGCCATCCATGATCAATCCAGTCGCTTGACCAAAATCACGATCAGTATCTGATAAAGTCACCATATCTAAATCATGTTCAGATTTCCATCCTTGCCATTCTTCAGGTGTGTTAATACTTACTGATAAAAATTGATAGTCTTTATCTTTAGTTCCTTCAGCAAAGCGTTGAGTTTGAATACTACATACACTTGTTGTGACATTCGGTACTACGCTTAAAATCGTTGTGTCTTTAATTAAATCATGTAATTGAACCGCATTACCATCTTTGTCTGTAACAGTCGCATTTGGTAACATTTCTCCAACTTGTGGTGGATTTCCTACTAATCTAATTGGATCACCTTTAAATGTAATTTCCAAAAAACTCATCCTTTCTTGATTGGCTTACTAGTTTAATTGTAGTGATATTTATTATATTAAGCAATCAATATGCTTGGATGACTAAGGTAATTGCTGGTGGATTATAAGAGATGGCTAAAAGCTTCGGTTGTTTGACGGATATAATGTTCATCAATTGTCATCACTTCAATGCCATTTAAGGCATCTTCAACAAGACCTTCAACTTCAATCTTCGTCTCTTCTCCTTCAATAATGTCTAAACGTGGCTTAGTTTTAGGTGTTCGTGGCGCAAAAACAGTACAGCAGTCGTCAAAGGGCTCGTTTGAAATATCATAGCTGCCTATTTGCTCAGCAATGGCAATGATATCATTTTTATCGGCTGCGATTAATGGACGGAAAATAGGTGAATGGGTTACTTCATTAATTACTTCAATACTTTTAATGGTTTGTGAAGCTACTTGTCCAAGAGACTCACCTGTTACAATAGCATTCGCATCGCGTGTCTCTAGGAGACGGTCCATAATTCTCAGCATCATCCGACGCATAACCGTCATGGAAAAATCATCATGTATATTCGCTTTTATTTCTTCTTGGATTTTTGTAAAAGGGACATTATGAAAAACGAGTGATAAACCATATTGGGATAATACGGCAGTTAACTTTTTAGCTTTTTCTAGCGCTTGTGGGCTCGTATAAGGTGGACTTGAGAAGTGAACAGCTTCAATTGCCAAGCCCCGTTTAATCATCTGATAACCAGCAACAGGCGAATCAAAGCCTCCTGAGAGCATTAACAAACCTTTCCCACTAGAACCATAGGGTAAACCACCTAAACCTGGGGTTGAAAGTAAGCTTAAGTAAGCTGTATCTTCTAAATGGATGTTAACTCTTAGACTATAAGTTGGTTTGCGTAAATCAACCGATAATTGCGGATAAGCGTAACCTACCGCTGAACCTACTTCACGTTGGATAGCCATTGTGTCATGCTCAAATTCTTTATCGGATCGTTTAGCGACTACACGGAAGCTTTCCCCTTCTTCTATTTTAATCTCATTAAATATCTCTACCGCTAATTTTTTAATCGCTTCAAGATTTTTTCCGACTCTATAGACGGGTTCAAAACGGGAAATGCCAGGTATTTTCGCAATAATATTGCTAATTTCTTCATAGCTAGCTTCCTTCCATTGAACAAACATAAAATCATGATTGGTAATAATTCTTACTTTTTCTAAATGCTTCGTTTTTAGGCGGATTTGTTCTGCCATTTTTTGTTGAAACATTTTGCGATTTTTACCTTTAGTTGATAATTCTCCATAGTGGATGAGTATTTCATTCGTTTGCATAAGGTCCCCCTATTTATTAATTTGCAATTTTTTGGTTACGTCAGCAATGGCAGTGAGCAGCTGTTGAAGTTCTTCTTTTGTATTTAAATCGGATAAGCTAATGCGAATAGCTGATTTAGAAACACTATCCGTTACTTGCATCGCTTTTAAAGTATGGTGGTTTGTTTGTCTGCGACTCGAGCAAGCACTTGAAGTTGAAATCAGGATACCCGCTTCAGCAAAAGCATTCAGTATGACTTCGCCAGGAATGCTAGGTAAAGCAGCTGAAACAATATGTTCGGATGTGTAAGGATAGCCAAAGACTTGCCAGCCAAAATCTTTAAACTGCTGAACAATGGCTTCTTTAAAAGCTTTTAGTTTTTCTTTTGTCGGCACTTGCTTTTCAGCAGCCATCCGTAACGCTTTAGCCCCGGCTACAATAGCGGGTAAATTTTCTGTCCCACTACGTAAACCAGACTCTTGTCCACCCCCATAAATAAATATCCCATTTTCAACACGCTGACGCTTGGCTAAAATGCCTAAACCGCGAATGCCATGGTATTTATGACTCGACAGCGTCAATAAGTCAATCCGTGGTCGTTTAATAAGGTCTAATTGAGTTGTTATAGCTTGCACCGCATCAACATGCCAGATGATTTGGGGATATTTTTTTAAAAGGTTTTCGATATCTGCTAGTGGTTGAATGGTTCCCACTTCATTATTGACGGCAATTGTTGAAAGTAAAAGTACATTGTCGTTTAACTGTTCAGCGAGTTCGTCAACTTTAATTCTGCCAAACGCATCAACATTTAGCAAAACCACATTGAAGCCTTGAGCCTTCAACGATGGGATTTGATTGCTAATCGATGGGTGTTCAACCGACGAGATTAAAATCGTATTTTTATTGGGATGAATGGCTTTTTGCTGTTCAACAATGGCTTGTAATACCCAATTATTAACTTCTGTCCCACTGGAAGCAAAAAATAATTCATGGCTCTTAAAGCAAAGTATTTGGCTCATTTGCAATCTAGCTTGTTCCATTAATTTTCGGGATGCTTCACCTGCTGGGTGCGCACTTGATGGATTGGCGTAATATTCCATGGCTACTTGTTGCGCGGTTTGCATCACTTCAGGATAAGGTTGTGTGGTTGCACTGTGGTCAAAATAAAGCATGGTGGTCTCCTTTAATCTATTCACTCTTATAAGCAATATAAAAACCTGTCGCATTGATTGCCATGCGGACAGGTTTTCTATCTTCATTCATTTAGCCTTATCAGCTTACAAGCGTGTTTGTTTTTCTTGGTGATACATGCGACGGACTTGAGTCGGTGCATCTTGCTCTACACGGCGTAAAGCTTTTTCAATAATCGCTAGGGCTTCTTCATAGCGAAACTCTTGGTAAAATAAATATTGCGCTTCCTTGATAGCTTGATCAACTTCTGGATAGTCATAGCGGAAACGATTGCTGTGTTGAATCATATATTCAGTTAGCATTGCGCTATCAACGGTATCTTCTGTCAATTCTTCTAAATCAGCTAAGTTGTCAGCCAATTGACTTTCAAGTTGGTCAATTTCGACCATATCAATTCGAACACGATTTAATTGCTTAGAGAGGTGTTCGATTTGATCGGTAACTTTATAAAACAATCCATAGAAATTATCATTTAATCCTGGTAGATGGTTTTTCTCTACTTTACGTTTGAAGTTACGTAATTCCAATTCGTACATATCTAAATTGTGTTTTGTTTCTTTTTCACGGTGATTTAGATTAGCCAGTCCTTTTAGAATGGCATTTTGATTTTCGTTAATTTCTTCTACACGTTTACGAATTTTCTTAATCGAGGCTTCGATATTCGTATAAATAGCATTTTGTTCTTCAATGTCACGGGCTATTTGGCGATATTTATTATATTCGATTTCGATTTGATCGGTTAACTCACCAATCGTTTCAACTTCATTTTCATGTAAGATGTAAGATTGTGCAATGCGGTCAACTTCAATTCCTGCATAGCGATTATTTTCAGCCACATTATTGATTAATGTCTTTAATTGGCCAATGTTTTTGTTGACGTAATCCCGTGATTCGATTTCTGTTTCCATCAAATCATACAAGGAATTAATATTGCGGTCAGCCTTGTCCATAAGTGTTTTTGCTTCAACTAAATCCGCTTGTTTAATTTTGTTTTTCGCATCATTTAATTGTTCTTGAATTTCATCAATTGTTTCTGGAACACTTACGTCTTCAAAATTAAAGCGATTCTCAAGCATGCGTTGATAACCATCCCGTAAGTCCTCAAGTGAATCTTCATGTTGATTCTTAATTTGACTATACATGGCTGGGATTTTTTCAAGAATTTCTTCAAGACTTGATAAGTCGGATTCCATGGTTTCTAGCATATCTCTAGCTTCTAGGTGGTCGCCATTTTTAGTATATTCGTTATATTTGGTAAAGTTTAGTTCTAAATAATTTAAATTTTTCTCTAGTGTTTCAATTGCTGGTCCATAGTCAAAACTATGGTTCATGATATTTTTCCGAGCGGTATTGTAACGTTCCATTAATTTTTCATGTTGCTCATAATTGTCTGTATCGACTTGTAATAATTCTGTAAGCATATCGTGGAGATCATTGACTTGGACTTCTGTTTCATCCATCATCTCGCGGGCTTGGGCCATCGCCTTTTTTGATTTAACCAAATTCATTTGCTCAGAATATTGTTCTGCCCCTACGAGTGCAGCTTCTATTTCTGTAAACTGAAAATTAGTAATGGTTTGCCACGTAGCCACGATACTTTCATACTTACGTTTAGTTTGACCTGAAAGATCCATATTTTTTAACGTGAAAAGTTGGTCAGCAATCGATACGGACATCATGTCATCTTTTCGTTGTTCTAGTTCTCTAAGTTCTCTACTGCGTTGTGTCCGTAGGTAATAGATTACACCGTAGGCAACCAACACAAGAACGACGATTAAAAATAGTATGTCAGTAAACCTCAAACTCAAATGATTCGCCCCTCTGCCTTTAAATTTATTTCTCTGCGTGTTTACTATAAAAATAAGCCTAATTATCACATTGAATTATACCATTATAACCAATTTATTTAAAGAGTTGTCTTCAGAATAGTTATATTGTAACGGTAATTTTTGAATGGTTGCGTCAAGAATATAAAAAGCAGGTAAAAATCAGAAGATTCTCACCTGCAAATAATCGGCTTAAAATTAACCTAATTTATTGTAATATTCAACGACAAGGGCTTCATCAACTTCAGCATTAAGCTCTTCACGTAATGGGAAGCGGGTTAATGTACCTTCAAAAGCATTGTCATCATATGAAACAAAGTCTAAACGACTTACTGTTGCTTCTAAGTTTGCTTTTACGATTTCTAAATCACGTGATTTTTCACGTAAACCAATCGTTTGATTTGGTTGAACTAAGTATGAAGGAATATCAACACGTTTGCCATCAACTAAAATATGACCGTGGTTTACTAATTGACGTGCTTGACGACGTGTATTAGCAAAACCTAAACGGAATACTAAGTTATCTAAACGCGTTTCAAGTAAGATCATGAAGTTCTCACCATGCTTACCTTCTTTAATTTTACCTGCTTTGTTAAACAAAGTCGCAAATTGACGTTCATTTAAACCGTACATATGACGTAATTTTTGTTTTTCTTGTAATTGTAACCCGTACTCAGATAATTTTTTACGTTGGTTACCGTGTTGTCCTGGTGGGAAAGGACGTTTTTGTAATTCTTTCCCAGTTTCTGTTAGGGAAATTCCTAAACGACGAGATTGTTTCCATGATGGACCTGTATATCTTGACATTATAAAGCCTCCAATAATTTTTTTGGAGTAAAATAATTCATTAAAAAACCGAATGCGTGCAGTCTCTGACAAGGTTTTCGCAATTAGCAGCCGCAGTTACTCACCATCCTATTGCTAGGTACAAGACTGTTGACGCGCTTTCTTTTTTTACGCTGCATTATTTTACACTCCTATTATTATACTTAAAACAAGAATAAATTCAAGTGCTTTTTCATATAAATAAATATCTCTGCTGGGAAGTGTGGATTTGATAATGAGACGGTTGTGGGTGCGAGTTTTTCCTGTTTAGATGGCGATCTGACGGTTTAGACCACCTATTTCGTCTATTCAGATGGCAATCAGACGGATTACCACGCCAATTTCGTCTAATCAGATGGCAATCAGACGGATTTGCACACCAATTTCGTCTAATTGCCATCCAATCAGACGGTTTAGCCCACCTATTTCGTCTATTCAACCCACAATCCGACTCTTAACCATCTTCCTTACCTTTCATAAGGATCAAAAGGGATCTGGCGGACAAAATTTTCTACCATGCTGGCAGAAACCTTACTAGCTAGCTCAATAAAGGTATCAAAATCAACCGACGCCTCGTCATCACCATTATCTGAAATAGAGCGAATAATGACAAATGGAATATCTAGCACATAAGCAGCCTGTGCAATGGCTGCGGATTCCATATCAGCAGCGCGAGCTGTTCGAAAGTTTTTACGGATGATATTTATTTGGTCTGTACTTGAAATAAACTGGTCGCCACTTACAATAAGTCCGATAATCGGTTCAATTTCAAATGTTCGACACACTTCTTGCGCAATTCTTAACAAATTCGAATCTGGATAGTAGCTGGTGGGCATTCCTGCCATTTGACCTTTATCATAGCCAAAGTCGACTAAATCAACATCATGATGGATGAGCGAATGCGCGATCACGACATCGCCCACTTTCAATGCGGGATCAATCCCACCGGCTGAACCTGTATTAATAATAATATCCACATCATACTTCTCTTTTAAAATCACAACACTTAAACTTGCATTAACCTTACCAATGCCTGATAAGACTAAACTCACTTGATGTTCACCTAATTGGCCATTTGTCACTTCAAACCCATAGTGTGACTCAACCGTTTGCTCAGTGATAACTTCTTTAAGGTGTTGAATTTCTTCCTTCATAGCACCAATAATACCGATTTGCATATTCTAACCCACTTTCAAACTAAAAATGCTATTAATAAAACCATTATTAATAAAATTCCTGTGATAATAATACCATTATTTAAAAAACGATCCATTTTTGCACTGTATTTACTCCGGCGATAAGTAGACGCATCATCTAATGCATCATCTGCATAAGCCGCTTCAAATTCCTCTGAATAAATATCCTCACCCTCTACCTCATCATAGGTTTCGGGATTATATACTTCATCGTAGTAGTTATTTACCTCATCAATATTTTCAATGTCATCATACTCATGATGGCCATGGTAGTCTTTTCTAGATGGGAAACCATCCTCGTGTTGCTCTTCAAAAGCTTTGCGATTAAACAAATCTTGTCCATAAATCTGCGTTTGTTCAAAATCATCATGACCTTGATTCGAGGATTCTTCCTCATTAAAGTAGTCATGATCAAAATCATCGGATTGATTTCGTGACGTTCTTGACTTCATACCTTTTACCTCCTATTACACTCAATCTTCAAGACTTATCCAATATTGTAGTGCAAACAAGGTCTTTAAATCGACAATTTCACCATTCATTAACAAATTTTTAATCTCGTCTTTTGAAAAATAAAACTTTTCAATCCGCTCATCTTCATCTTGTGACAAGGGAGTTGGCGATAAAGCTAGATCTGTCGCCATAAACAAAATAATTTCTTCGTTTAAATATCCTGGAGATAAGTAAAAGCGTTGGATTTCAGTCCAATTTTTTGCTTGATAGGTTGTCTCTTCTTCCAATTCCCTTTTGGCTCCAACCAAAGCTTCTTCATAGCCATCTTCCAGCTTATCAAGTAAACCAGCTGGAATTTCATAAATTTCTTGGGCAATGGCAGGACGATACTGCTTCACCAGTATCACTTGCTTGTCATTGGTAATAGCTAAAATGGCTGCAGCTGGTTGGTGGTGGATAAGCTCTCTTTCAACGACTAAACCATCTTCTAATTCTAGGATGTTTTTATACACTTGCAAGATTTTTCCGTCAAAAATTAATTCTGACTCACGCAATCTGCTATCATTTAAAAAACCTACTTCATTTTTATCTACTTGCATTCTTATCCTCCTTAAATAGTGTTAATACACAGATATTTATTTAATATAAGCCTCAAGTCTGATAATCAATAAAAATGTCTATGCTACAATTATAATGTAAAATGAAAAAGGAGGCATTAAAATGTTTTTTTACAGTAGCTTATTCGATTTAATTCAAATCATTATAGTCATGGCAGTAGCCTTTTATGGTTTCTTACTATTTAGAAAGACAAACAACCACAGTTCCATGTATGAGCGGAATCGTAAATTTTTCCAATTCACTGCTCAACTTTATGCGATCGTCATTATAATTGGACTCATCATTAGTATGGTTCTTCCCGTACGACAATTTGTTAATATATTACTAATGGCATTAATTGTTAATTTGGGCTTTTGGTGGCTTAGTCTTTTATTCCATCTTGTCATTAAAATCAATAATCATCCTGTATTGCGTGTGTTTTATTATATCGGGATAGTATTGACAACTTATTTTGGAATTATGTTAAGTTCAATCTCTTTCAACGCCTATATGGGCTCATACGACGTCCCAAATCAATTTTTTGGAACACTTATTACGTTAGGCATACTCATTTTAGTTGGAACAGCTTTAAGTATGTTGTTTGCTATGCTACTTGATTTATTAAGTGGTAACCTAAAGAAAAGCCGCAATCGAAAAACAAATCATAAACCAAGAGTGAAGCAAAACATTCGTGACCATTATTATGAACAAGGCCTAACTGATCAAGAAATTGATTACTTTAGAGACCAAATGGCACCAGCGAAAGAACAAATCGAACATATCAACGACATCTTTGGGCAAACAGCTAAATTACGAGCTGTTGAGGTTAGAAACAATACAAATAAGGTCTTACAAAGCTTTTTCAAAGATATCGTAGAAGACCCACAACGCTTACCACAAGCAAGTACATTTTTATATAAATATCTCCCTTCATTAGAAGATTTAATCCTAAAATATAACGAAATAAATGGACATGTGGCCAAAAACAAGCAAACTTATCTAATATTAGATCGCAGTGCACAAATTATCGATGAACTATGCCAACAAATTTCTGAAGAATATGTCCTATTCCACCAAGATACTTATAATGAACTATTTGATGGCATTAAATACGTAGAAAAAAACCTTAAAGATTCAAATAAATATCCGGAAGAAGAGCGAGAAGCAAGCGACTTTGTTGACGAATTACTACATGACGACTATGCTTCAAATGAGGACTTAATTGACGATTTCTTCAATGACTACTCAAATAACTCAGACAACAAGGAGGATAAATAATGACTGAAAAATTTGAATTCGACCATTCCACACAAGAACCTTCAAATATTGATGATTTGTTAAAGCCTTTAGATGATACGAACCAGACATCGCCAACATCTTTTTCATATTCTGATTCAGTTGATGACTTGCTTTCGAACCCTTTTAACGAACAACAAGATGAACAAAGTACCCAATTCAGCAATCAATTAAAAGAGGCAGAAGTTCAAAGTAAACGAAGAGTAACTACCGAAAAACTCATCAATCGTTTACCTGAACACCGTCAAAAGCAAGCTATCGATCTTGCTTCCCAAATTGATGAAACGAATATGAATGCTGTAATTGCTTATGGAGCCAATGCTCAGAAAAAACTAGGTGAATTCTCACATTCGATGCTCCATAATATCCAAATCAAAGATACAGGTGAAGTCGGTGATGTTTTAACAGACTTAATGAACCAATTGAACCAGTCCAATCCAAAAGAATTAACAACATCGCCGAATTTATTCAACCGTTTATTTGGAAAAGTTAAAGCTTCGATTACTGAAACCCAAACTAAATATCAAAAAATCGGCAGTCAAATAGACAAAGTTGCTATTCGTCTGGAAAGAGAGAAAAACGATTTACTTAATGATAATATGATGTTGGAACAACTGTATCAAAAAAATAAAGACTATTTTGAAGCTTTAAATATTTACATCGCTGCCGGGGAATTAAAGATGCAAGAATTACAAGAGAAAATAATTCCTGAAGCAATTGAAAAAGCTCGTGAGAGCACCAATCAAATGGATGTTCAAACGGTTAATGACTTAAATCAATTCCTCGACCGTCTTGATAAACGTACACACGATTTGCGCCTAACGCGTCAAATGACAATTCAACAAGCACCGCAAATTCGTATGATACAAAACACCAACCAAGCTTTAGCTGAGAAAATACAGGTTTCAGTTCATACCGCTATTCCACTTTGGGAAAATCAAATTACCATTGCCTTAGCACTCTTACGTCAACAAGATGCGGTGACGTCACAACGACAAGTGTCAGAAACAACCAATAGTCTGTTGTTGAAAAACTCAGAAATGTTAAAACAATCCGCGATTGATACAGCCCGTGAATCTGAAAGAGGCATTATTGATTTGGAAACATTACAGAAAACTCAAAGCAACCTTATTTCTACTTTGGAAGAAACCTTACAAATCCAATCGGAAGGTCGTCGCCAAAGAGCAGCCGCTGAGCAAGTGTTACAAGAAATGGAACTTGATCTACGTGATAAATTAATGGTTATTTCCGACGAACAAAAAGCTTTTAACCGTTCATAAAACTAAGTGTTTCCACTTGAACTTAATTATTATCCCCATAATAATTAAGTTCATTTTTTTCATACAAAAATATAGTTTGTAGGCTATACTATTAACAGAGAATACATAATAGGAAAGGTGATATGGTGGTGAAAAAGCAAAAGCCAAAGAATTCTAAACCGTTGCAAAAGATTATCTTTGGTGTCATTTCATTGTTCGTAGTTATTGGGATGGGAATTACCCTATTTTTTATGTATCAAGCAGACAGTCACCCAAACGAAGCTATTTATCGTCAGTTAGCACTAGATCATCAGTATTATTTATTAGAAAATCAAACTGAAATTAACAATAGCATCTACCACAATAACGACCGCCCACAAGATGTCGCACACCTTTTATTACCTAAATACCCTGCAACTTATATTGATATTGCACATATCGAACAATATAATGTTCCCCTTTTAAATCAAAATGATCCACGGTGGGCAAACGATGCCTATGGAACGGATGTCAGTCGTACGATTTGGGAAAATGGCTGCGCCATCCTTGTCTTAGCTATGGTTGATAGTTATTTTAATCAAACAATCACTACACCAAATGAGATTATTCGTTGGGCTGGCAATAATTATTACTTAGACCATCAAGGGACTTCTTGGCAAATATACCCTGCTTTTGGAGAGGCTTTTAATTATCAAGTGACCGATTTCGGCAATGACTTTCAACAAGCCATCAACGGCTTAGATGATGGTTATTTAATTGTGACGTCTGTTGGGCCGGGGCATTTTACCTTAGGTGGTCATGTTATCCTAATTCGCGGCTATCAAGATGGGCTTGTTTATGTCAATGACCCAAATGATGATTCAACTAAAATGAATTCCATCCAAGGGATTCCAGAACAAACACTTATACTAGACGGTTTGAATTATTGGGGCATTCGCCCTTGGTAAATAATAAAATTAAAAAGCCGGTATCAACACTGAAAACAATGTTGATACCGGCTTTTAGCAAGTTATTTATTCTTTTTCTGAAAAGTACTCTGGGAAATTTTCTTTAACAATAGCATGACAACGCGAGCATAATTCAGGCGCTTCTTCAATAGTCCCAACTTCTGGTCTAACCGCACGGCAACGATCACATACATGACCTTCTGCTCGACTAACTTTCACAGCAAAGTTGTCAAATTGCATCGCATCTGCTGGTGCTTTGTCTAAATCAGACATCTCAAAATTAGAGATAATGATCAATTGGTCTAAATAATCGGATAAGCTATTGAGTTGCGCTTGTTGTTCTGGACTTAAGAAAACTTCAACACT
The DNA here is from genome assembly GCF_052115865.1 of Fundicoccus sp. Sow4_H7. Classification (NCBI taxonomy): domain Bacteria; kingdom Bacillati; phylum Bacillota; class Bacilli; order Lactobacillales; family Aerococcaceae; genus Fundicoccus; species Fundicoccus sp. Sow4_H7. The sequence continues at coordinate 184,418 of NZ_JBQKME010000002.1, forward strand.
AGCTTCAAAAGATTTTTTAATTGGATCTTCTTCTTTGTTTTTTGCTTCTTCAAGGGCTTTGTAAATCCCTTGACGTAGTTTGAAGAAGTCACTCCATTCAGCTACGAGTTCTTTGTCCGCTTGAGTATCTTCAAATTGAGGGACATCTTGCAACTGTACATAACCTTCAACAGCAGGTAATTCTTTCCAAGCTTCTTCCATGGTATGTAATAAGATTGGCGTTAAAAGACGAATGAGACCATGTAAAACAGTATAAAAGACTGTTTGCATTGCTCGTCTTGGATAACTGTCTTCTGCTTCGATATAAACGACATCTTTGGCAAAATCTAAATAGAATGCCGATAAATCATTCGTCACAAAGTTTAAGACTAATTTATAAACATCCAGAAATTCAAAGTTTTCATAAGCTTTATTTACTTCTGAAACAAAGATACGGTATTTCGCTAATAAATATTGGTCAACTTTGCGTAAGTCTGCTTCTTCAATACGATCTGTTTCAGGATTAAAATCAGACACATTGGATAACATAAAGCGAACAGTGTTACGGATTTTACGATACGACTCTGAAACTTGTTTCAAAATATCATTCGAAACGCGCACATCGTTTTCATAATCGACACTTGATACCCATAAGCGAATAATATCTGCCCCAAGATCTTTCATCACTTCATCCGGTAAGATAACATTTCCGAGTGATTTACTCATTTTCTCACCTTTACCATCCATAACAAAACCTTGTGATAAAACGCTCTTGTATGGAGGAATGCCATTGACAGCTACTGAGGTTGTGAAACTAGAGTTAAACCAACCACGGTATTGGTCAGATCCTTCTAGATACATATCTGCAGGGAAAGATAAGTCATCTCTTTCCATTAGAACACCCGCATAAGATGTACCTGAGTCAAACCATACGTCCATAATATCTAATTCTTTTACAAATTCTCCATTTGGACTGTCGGGATGGGTAAATCCTTCTGGTAATAAATCTTTGGCATCCCACTCAAACCAAATATTTGAACCATGTTCTTCCACTAAATCTGCCACATGATTAATTACATCAACAGACAATATTGGCTCATCATTTTCAGCATAGAAGATTGGTAATGGAACTCCCCAAACTCTTTGTCTTGAAATAACCCAATCACCCCGGTCGCGAATCATATTATACATACGTCTTTGTCCGGATGGATGATACCATTTCACTTCGTTTTCAGCAGCATTTAACAAATCAGACCTAAATGCTTCAATTGACGCAAACCATTGTGGCGTTGCGCGATAAATAACAGGCTGTTTTGTACGCCAGTCATGTGGGTATGAGTGAACAACATTTGATTTAGCTAGCAATTGACCATTTTCTTCTAAAAGCTTAATAATTTCCTTATTCCCTTTTAGATAGAACATTCCCTCAAAGCCTGGAGCCTCATCCGTAAAGTGACCACGATTATCAACTGGAGATAAAATTGGCAAACCATGTTGTAAGCCCATATGGTAGTCATCTTCCCCGTGACCAGGTGCAGTATGAACAAGTCCCGTACCAGCATCTAAAGTCACATGATCACCTAACATAATTAATGAACTACGGTCGTAAAATGGATGTTGAGCTAATAAGCCGTCCATTTCAACACCTTTAAATTCTTTCGTAATATTATAATCTTCCCAACCACATGCTTGGGCAACGGTATTTAATAATTCTTTAGCAACTACAAATTGACGCCCAGCCGTTTCAACAATGACATAAACAAAATCTGCATGAACCGTAATCCCCATATTTGCCGGTAAAGTCCAAGGTGTAGTGGTCCAGATAACAAATTCAGCTGTTTCAGGAACAATTCCTTTTCCATCTTTTACTTTAAAAGCCACATATACTGAAGGTGAAGTCACATCTTTATATTCCACTTCAGCTTCAGCTAATGAAGATTCACTTGAAGGAGACCAATAGATTGGTTTTAAACCTTTATAAATATAGCCTTTATCCGCCATTTTCCCAAAAACGCGAAGTTGAGCTGCTTCATAACTAGGAGCCAAAGTTAAATAAGGATTATCCCACTCCCCTGTAACCCCTAAACGTTTAAAACTATCACGTTGATTATCCACTTGCTTTAAGGCATATTGTTTACATAAATCACGGAATTCTGCCGTTGTTAATGTTTTACGATCAATGCCATCTTGCTTAATTAAAGCCGATTCAATCGGTAAACCATGTGTATCCCAACCTGGGACATAAGGTGAACGAAAACCTGACATCGATTTATAACGGACAATAAAATCCTTTGTAATTTTATTTAAGGCGTGCCCCATATGCAACGAACCATTCGCATAAGGAGGACCATCATGTAAGATATAGCTTGGTCGACCTTCATTTTTAGCTTGAATCTGTTCGTAAAGCTTATCTTTTTCCCACTGTTCTTGATAGGCAACTTCCTTAGTCGGTAAATTTGCCCGCATATCAAAATTTGTTTTCCCCAAATTCAAAGTATCTTTTAACTTCATATAATAAATATCTCCTTTAAAATAATAAAAAAAGCCCCTTATCTGACGACAAGGGACGTTTGCACGCGGTACCACCCAAATTAGTAAATATAACAATACTTACTCACTTAAATAATGATAACGCAATTAATGCGGTCTAGCTACTTTAATGTTCACTAAAACAGGATAAACGAAGGATAATTACTGTATCAGTGATTGTTAAGCTCCCACCGACCTTAACTCGCTTTAAATATCATACAATAATCGTATTTCGTTTTATTGATCATCTCTTGATAAGTCAATTCGAATAGTTTGACCTAGAATACTTTCGCCTCTTAGGTCTTTTTCATTATCTAATTCTTCTACTGCCTTTGAATGGCTATTTTCAGAATCAAGCTGAGCTAACAATGAGTCAATTTCGTTATCCTCATCATTGACTAATTCACTCAATTCTTCTCGACTTAATGCCATGCTTGGGCGAGCAGGTTCAGGACTCACAGCTTCTTCAGGCAGTTCTGTTAATTCTACTTCTTCTGTTGGATAGTCTTCCACATCATATTCAGAAGATAAATCTTCTGCTTCATTAAAAGCAAATTCCTCATTGGATGATTGCTCTAACTCATTGACACGTTGTGAAACTTTATCATTGGTTGCACGGTAATCTAATGAGGCTTCCATTTTTTCTAAAATTGGATTTTCTTGGAATAAATGATTATATTTTTCATCATTGACATAATCTTGATAAGCATTTAACATCGATTGCAATTTATAACGGTAGTCAATTGCATACTGACGCAACTCCTCAGTACCAGAAATAATATCTGAAGAATGATTAGATGCTTTTTCCATTATTCGATCCGCTTCACGTTCAGCTTCAAAAAGAATCAATTCTGCTTCTTTTCTTGCATTTTGTTTTAAGCGTTCTGCTGCCTCATTTGCCACAACAATTGAGTTGTTCAAAGAATCTTGTAATTGGTTAAAGTAGTCAACTTTTTCTTGTAATGCATCAAGTTTTTGTTCATATTGATTATTTTCTTTAATTAGTCTTTCAAAGTCTGCAACAACTAAATCAAGGAAATCATTGACTTGTTCTTGGTCAAATCCTCTAAATTTTGTGTCAAACTCTTTATGTAAGATTTCATTGGGAGTCAATGCCATTAAAACACAACCTTTCTCAAAATATCTTCCTTCTCATTATAACACGTTAATTCAATATCGTTACTAAATTTCTAAGACATTTACGAGTAAACGAAAATTATCTTTTTTTGTGACACCTTCTACACTTTGAATCCAAAACCGACCAAACTTACGCACTGACACGATATCTTGTACACCGATTAAAGCGTCACCGCGTTCCATTTCCACAAAATTAACCTTAACGAGTCCAGCTGCAATTGAGTCCTTAGCCCGTTGTCTAGAAAAATTATAAACTTTCGAGATTAAAGCATCGAGTCTTAATGAACTCGATATAACGGTGACTGTTTGCCATGTCTCAATTGGAGTTAAAAGATCCCCCTTATCCATCGGTTCAAGTTTAACTCCTACGTTACCAATCTTAGTCACTTGTTGAATCAAAAAATCTTCCATTGTTTGATCAACTAAAATATGCCATCGTTCTCCGTCGGTAATTATATCACCAATTCGGTCTCTTTCAATACCTGTGGAAATTAAAGTACCTAAAATTCTTCCGTGAGTAATATTGGCAAATTTAACAGGAAAATTTAGATTTAGAGCTGAAACTTTAAAATCATCATAAGTCGGTTCGAAATAGTTTGGATATAGACAGGCTCTTTTCCGTTCAGCATCATCATAACCACCATCAAAAGCTAAATCAATATCTTCATTTGTATTAACCAGTTGCGTCACAATCAATGCTTCTCTGGGGGTTAGGAAATTACTTATATAGGGCGTATAACGATTTTCTACTTGCTGCATCCAGCTAAATACTTGATCAATAAAGGCTGCTTCTTCTCGACGATAATGTTGATAAACAGTCTCATTCATATAATCCCCTCAAATAAATATACTAAAAATCATTATCAACCCTCTTTGAGCTAATTGTAAGCCCAAAATAGCAAATATGACGTTAAAACTAATACCTCCAAGAGGCGGTATATAGCGGTCAAATATATCTAAATAAGGTTGACTGATTCTTGTGATAAATTGTCCAAGTGAACTTTCACGTCCACCAGGAAACCAGCTTAATAAAGCATAAATAGCTAAAACTAATTGATATAAATCTAATAGTCTCAACAATAACGATAGAATCCCTGTCATATTATTCTCCTCTACTCATTGTTATCTCTTATATTTTACTACAAAACAGCAATAAGAGGAAACACTATCTGTGTTTCCTCACGATTTAAGCTATTTAATTAATTGCGATGACGTTTTCTAAAGAATGGTGGCGTATCTAATTCATCCTCATTATTGTTTGGATCAATGTTACGTTTTGAACTTTCGTCAGCAGGTCTTTCAAAAGTTCTTTGAGGAACAGATTCATTACCAGTTGGTGAAACATCACGTGTATTTTGCTCACGTTTAATGTCCCAATCACTAAATAAATCACGTTCAGGTTCTTCAACGCTTCTTCTTGGAGAAGTTTGTTGTTGCTCACTTCTATTAGATTCCGCTGGTTGTTGAGTGTTTGAAGCTGATGGGTTAGAAAATGATGTTCTAGGTTGACGTGCTTGTGGCTTACTATTACGTTCAGCTTTTTCGCTCTCAATACCTGTTGCGATAACAGTAACAACAACTTCGTCCCCTAAACTTTCATTAATAGACGTTCCTAAAATAATATTTACTTCGCTAGTTGAAGCTGATGCAATGATTTCACTTGCATCCTGTGCTTCGTAAAGACTTAGGTCAGCCCCACCTGAAATATTAAGTAAGATTTGCTCGGCGCCATCAATTGAAACTTCAAGTAATGGTGAAGAAATTGCTTTCTTAGTCGCTTCAGCTGTGCGGTTTTCACCTGAGGCAACACCAATACCCATTAATGCAGTTCCTTGATCTTTCATAACGGTTTTAACGTCAGCAAAGTCTAAGTTAACATAGCCTGGTGCGGTAATTAAATCTGAAATACCTTGTACACCTTGTCTTAAAACATTATCCGCTTCGCTGAACGCTTCAAGCATAGGTGTTTTACGGTCTACGATTTCTAATAGACGGTTATTAGAAATAACTACTAAGGTATCCACATTCTCTTTTAAGTTTTTTAATCCTTCGGCTGCAAAGCGACCACGTTTTGGTCCTTCAAAAGTAAATGGACGTGTGACAACACCAACTGTCAAAGCGCCTAATTCTTTAGCAATACGTGCAACAATTGGAGCTGCTCCAGTTCCTGTTCCGCCTCCCATACCGGCAGTAACGAAAACCAAGTCTGCGCCTTCTAAGACATTGCGTAATTGCTCTTCACTTTCTTCTGCTGCCTTAACTCCTATTTCAGGCAAGGATCCTGCTCCAAGACCTTTAGTCACTTTTGGTCCTAATTGTATTTTTGTTTCAGCTTTTGAACCGTTTAATGCTTGGGTATCTGTATTGGCAACAATAAATTCAACACCTTGAACTTCGTCCGTAATCATACGGTTAACTGCGTTACCACCGGCGCCACCAACACCAATTACTTTAATAACTGCGCCTTCATGGTTCATAGTTGCATCAAATGATAATTCCATCGATGTGTTCTCCTCCTGTTATGTACTTTAATTAATCGAAAAACGTATTAAAAAATGAACGGACTTTAGACGTAATACTTGATGAATTTTCATCATATGCCTCTGTTTCATCTGTTGATTGATAATCAGCTTCCTCATAATAGATTGAATCATCATAATCGCGATTCGTTGAACTTGATGGTTCAACTTGATGATAATCATTATAGCGTGTTTCTGTGTCACGTGTTTGCGATAGTTGTTGTCTTGATTGTTGTGTAGCTTGTGAAGGTCTCGTTTGAGTGACTTCACTTGGGCGATTACTACTAGACACCGGGCGACTGGATGACTGTTCCGCTCTTCGGTAAGTACCTTGTGCAATACGATGAATTTCATCTAAATTAGCTACATAATCAATCATTCCCATGCTGGTTGTAAAAATAGGGTTTCTCATTCCCATCTGTGCTGGGATAAAGATACGAACTTTGTCTCCGAAATATTTTTGACTTAATTCGAGTACTCCGGGTAAGGAAGCGGCCCCTCCAGTCAGAACAAATCCTCCCGGTAAGTCCAAGGCATCAACTGCCTCTAAATCTTCATATACATTCTCAAAAATCTGTACTAAACGAGCCTCTATGATTTCTGATAAGTATTTTTCATCGACACGGACAGGTTCTTTACGTCCTACTGTTTCTACTGGGAAATATTCATCTTCAGATGTTTCTGTTGAAATCGCATAGCCATATTCTCTTTTGATACGCTCAGCACTATCTAAAGAAGTGTTTAAGATCAGTGAAATATCTTTGGTAACAAAGTCGCCACCTTCTTGATCGACATATGAATATTTTAATTGATTGTCATAAATAACGGAAGCACTTGTTTGGCCGCCACCCATATCAATTACAACCGTTCCAAACGTACGTTCGTCTTGTGATAAAGCAACAGATGCAATCGCTTGAGGTTGAAGCACAAGTTCATTAATACGCAACCCTGCTTTTTCAACACAGCGCTTAATATTATGAATTATCGTTTTCGGTCCTGTTAATAATTGAGCATACAATTCTAATCGTACACCAATCATTCCTCTTGGATCTCGAATACCATTAAAACCATCTACAATAAATTCTTCTGGAATAATTGAGATAATTTCACGTTCTGGTGGAATTGAACGAACTTTTGCAGCAGAGATAACATTATCAACGTCTCTTGCTGTGATTTCACGGTTTTCGCTAGAAACAGCAATCATCCCATGACATTCTTCAATCATTAATTTATTACTTGGTATGCCAACTGCAACCTCATTAATTTTTACACTCGCTTTACGTTCAGCTTGCGCAATCGCTTGTTGAATGGAATAGACTGTTTCATCTATATCAACAATCACACCACGGCTCAGCCCACGTGATTTTTCATTCCCAACACCGATGATATTTACTTGTCCGTTAATATGTTCTGCAACGACAACTTTAATCGATGTCGTTCCAATATCTAAACTAACAAATATTTCTGGTTTTCTCATTCAGGAATTAACTCCCTTCCTCATTCGAAAAATATAATGAGATGACTATTATCTATATTATACTTTTCTACAATATTATCACAAACTAGCCTTTTAATGAAGAAAAATTGCAAAGTGTAATCATTTATTAATTTGCTCTATTCATTTATTGGTTATCTAGTTTTATACTGCTTTGATTTGCTGCTGTTGGAACAAAATAAGCTCCAACTTCTAAATTAATTACTCCAGTAGTATCGCCAATTTGTTCTAGCATACTTGGATAATGATTAATTTTTTGGGCGAAAGTAACAATAATTGCATATACAATATTCCCATCTTTCATCATTACTTCAATCCCGTTTGGTTTATTTGGATCATTTGACGGTTGAATCGTATCAATCATAGCTAGAACATTTGGCTCCACTTGACTTAAAATTCGACTTAATTCTGTTACTTGTTTATCTTGTGTAAAATTAAGGAGTTGAGGAAGTACAGTTGTATTAACAGATTCAAATTGTTCTGAATTCATACCACTAATCGTTTGACCATTTTCTAAAACAAATTGTCTGTCACTAGCTTCACCTGCCGTAGCAACTAAGTGATGCTCATTGACTACTATTTCTAACTGTCTCCAATTATCTCTTTTAAAAACAATACTTTCAATAATTGGAAAATGATTAACTAGTTTTGACTCAATTCTTTCTTTTTGCGAAACAACTTCATCAACTGAATCAAAATTCCGAATAGCGGTCACGGCTGCTAATTGATTCGATTCAACAAATTGATTGCCTGAAAACACAAGCTGATTAACCATATGAAAAGGTGTTAATTGCCATCCTGCCACTAACATGGTAAAGAAAATAAGCACAACGACTGATAGTAATTTCAACTGACCTTTAGGTAATTGACTCAATTGTGAATTATGGCTGTTTAATAATCGGTTTTGCCATTGATAATACCACTTTTTTAACGGTTGATTTTCATAAGGGCTGTCATAATCTGCATAAGTATTAGGCGTTTGGCTTGGATATTCTCCTCCATATCGATTATCAGCTGACCTTGTGCTATCCCAGCTATAATAATCACTATATTGGTAAATCTTTTTTGGTAGACGTTGACGATTGTTATTAGGACTTTTTCTTCTGATATTACTGCTAGGACTTTCTTCTTGTACTTCTTTTTCTTCATCAATTCGATAATTCCCGCTATAACTTAGCTCGTGACTGTAATCTCTCGTATCTTGATCATATGAAGTCCCTTCGCTATCAGCTTGATTTATTCGATAATTTGGCATGCCATCACCTCCCATTCAGGGTGACATCTTTAAATTAAAATCTCGATTTCTTTCACTAATAAATCAGCAGCATTTGGCATTCCTAGTTGTTTAGCCTGTTCTGCCATATGCTCAAGACGTGAAGGGTTCATTATTAACCCTTCCACTTGATTATATAACTTTTCAGCAGTTATTTCTTCTTCTTTTATCATAATTGCAGCTTGATGGTTAACTAATGCTAGTGCATTTTTTTCTTGATGATTATCTGTTACATATGGACTTGGAATCAAGATGCTTGGAATTCCTAAAGCAGTAAGTTCCGTTAAAGTAGTTGCACCACTTCGACAAACGACTAAATCGATGACTGAAAAAAGTTCTGGCATATTTTCAATATATGGCAATACTTTAACGTTTTGACCTAATAGCCTAAGCAGGTCTGCCTGGTTTTCCACTAACTCATCATAATGACTCTGTCCTGTTGCAATAATCACTTGATATTTTCCACCCTCAAACATGGGTATAGCATCTAAAGCTGCTCTATTAATCGCGGGTGCCCCACGACTTCCACCAAAAATCAACACTGTTGGCAAGTTAGGGTCTAAATCAAATTGTTGATAAACGGCATCTTTATCGGCTTCAATTTGAATCACTTCTTGAGCGCGAGGATTACCTGTGTACCGAATTTTAGTTGGATATTTACTAAAATCTTTTTCCACATCTTTGAAACAAGTCGCAATAATATCCACATTACGTGCTAAAAATTTATTTGTTAAGCCGGCGACACTATTTTGTTCATGGATAATTGTAGGAATTCCCATATTCGATGCAGCCAGTAGTACAGGTGCACAAACATAGCCGCCTGTCCCAATAACAACTTCTGGTTGAAATCTTTCAAGAATTTTTTTGGCACGTCGGGTACTCGTTAACATATACCAGCCGACCTTGATATTTTCTAAAGACAGACTTCTTCTAATTCCTTGAATTTTAATACTTTCAAAGGCAATACCAGCATTGGGGACAATCTTTGACTCGAGTCCTGTTTCCGTCCCTATATAGAGAACTTCTAAATCTGGATATTTCTCTTTCAGAACGTTAATCAGTGCTAAAGCAGGATATATATGACCTCCTGTCCCACCACCAGAAACAGCAATACGTTTTAATTGGTTCAATAGATTCACACTCCTATTTATAAGGGAATTGCTTAATAAGCTGGTTCACGGTTTGAATAAACAAATCGCCACGAATTTCAAAGTTTTTAAATTGATCCCAGCTAGCACAAGCAGGTGAAAATAAGATTTTATCGCCTGCAGTCGCCGTATGATAAGCAGCGGTTGTTGCTGCTTCTAAATCATCAAACAGCTCAATTGTAGGAACGCCTGCTTTTGCAAAACTTTCACGCATCTTCTCTTTCGTCTCTCCATATAAATAAGCAGACTTCACATTGTCTAAATAAGGGATTAAATCATCAAATGTATTGCCTCGATCCAAGCCTCCACCAATATAAACAATTGGTTCTGAAAAGCTCTTTAAAGCTGTAGTCGTTGCCGTCATGTTTGTAGCCTTTGAATCATTGTAAAAGACACGATTATTAGACTTTGCAATAGGTTGAATTCTATGTGGCATACCTTGGTAATTTTCAATGGTTTCATTAATGATTTCATTAGGGATTTCTTTAATTTTCGCAACCGCAATAGCTGCTAAAATGTTTTCTAAATTATGCTTGCCCGGAATATGGATATCCTCTATGTCGATGATTTTTTCTCCTTGATAATATAAAGAAGAATTTTCTAAGTAAGCACCATTTTCTTTTATTTCAACTGTTACATTTTCGACAGCAAAAGGTATTTTTTTCGCTTTATTTCTAGCTATCAAATCAAAAAGAAATACTTGGTCGGCATTGTAGACTAAATATTCATTAGATGTTAGATTTTGAATTAATTGCATTTTTGCTGCAATATAAGCTTTCTTAGTCCCGTGATAATCTAGATGGGAATCGTAGATATTGGTTAGGACTGCAATAGCAGGTTTAAACTTTTGTGTTCCATTGAGTTGAAAACTAGATAACTCGATCACAATATCATCTTGATCCGTTGCTTTTTCAATTACATCAAGCGCAGGAATACCGATGTTTCCCGCTAAGAAAACATGTTTTGCGTGGAAATGATGTAAAATATCATAAATAAGTTTTGTAGTGGTCGTCTTTCCATTACTACCAGTAATCCCTATAAAAGGCGCTGCACTAAACCAATAAGCTAATTCAACATCCGTAATGATTTGAATGCCTCGTTCAACCGCCTCTGTAACAAACGGAATGTGGTATGGAATGCCAGGGTTCTTAATAATAAAGTCAAAATTTTCATCTAATAATCCAATCGGATGCTCACCTGTAACAAAACGAACACCTTTTTCAATAAACAAAGGAACCGACGGGTCTTCTTCAAGATCCCCTCGGTCATTAACAGTTACAATTGCTCCTTGCTCAAGCAAAAAATTGGTAACACTTTTACCTGTCAAGGCATAGCCAAGCACTAATATTTTTTTACCACTTAAATTAATTGTCTCTAACATGCTATTATCCTTTCAAGAGCACTGTTGGTTTTCTTAATATATCGCAAAATAGACTAAAGCTGCGATAAGTCCTACAAGCCAAAAAATTGTAACAACTTTAGTTTCAGACCAACCACTCATCTCAAAGTGATGGTGTATAGGTGACATTTTAAAAATTCGCTTATTACGTAACTTAAAGGATGTCACTTGAAGTATAACACTGGCTGTTTCTATAACAAAAACAACACCGATAATCAACAAACTCCATGGGTTATTTAATAGAATTGAAATAACAGCTAGACCTGCACCTAAAGCTAATGAGCCAACATCACCCATAAATATCTTAGCTGGCTTCTTATTATAAAATAAAAATCCTAACAATGCACCTACAATGACAAAACATGCCATGGCAACTGTTTTATTACCTTCTAAAATTGCTAAGTAAAAATAGGCACTATAAGCAATAATACTTAGCCCAGTTGCTAGTCCATCTAAACCATCCGATAAATTAACAGCATTTGAAAAACCTGTAATCCAAATAAAAGCAAAAAGAGCGACTAAGATAGGATTGGTTAGATTAAACCATCCAAATGGAATGTGGAAACTAACTTGAGAAAATGCACCTACGGCTATAACAATAGCAGAAAAAACTAATTGTATAATAAATTTTTGGCTAGCCGTCAATCCTTCGTTTTGTTTTTTAAAAATACTAATAAAGTCATCGACAAAACCAATGCTGCCAAAAAGCAAGAATGTTAACACAATCATCCATAAATGCCCATTTAAATGGTTTAAGAAATAGCCGGTTCCTAAAATGGTGACAATAATACTGAATACAAAGACAGTACCACCCATTGTAGGTGTCCCGGTTTTCACTTCATGCCAAGTTGGACCTTCTTCTCGTGTTTTTTGACCAATTTTTTTATAGTTAAAATAACCAATAAAAAACGGCATAATTGAAACTGTTATGGCAAAAGCAACAGCAAATGAAAGAACGATTTCCATAAATTATCCTGGCTCCTTTAAATTAAATCTTGATTCATTAAAGCATTAATTGTTGCTTGAACAGTTTCAGCTTCATTATACGGGATATTTTCATTACCGATTATTTGGTAAGATTCTCCACCTTTACCAGCAAACAAAATAATATCATCTTCTTTTGCTTCCAGTATGGCATGTTTAATTGCTTCTTGACGGTCTTCAATAACAATATATGGTTTTTCATCATGATCTTGAACAAGTTCGCTACAAATTTTAGCAATCGGCTCAAAACGTGGGTTATCAGCCGTTAAAATAATATAATCGGCATATTTAAACAGTATATCACCTATTTCAGGACGAGCTTCACTGTCTCGATTCCCACCACTATGTCCAAATAGAATCATCAAGCGTCTTTTTTTCTTGCGCGTTAATTCTTTTAAGACGTGTTCAATTGCATCTGGAGTATGAGCAAAATCAACAATAGCTGTGAATTCTTGACCACGATTAATAGCTTGCATGCGGCCAGAAACACCTTTAAATAATTGAGTTGCTTCGACAACTTCCTCAGCTGAAAACTGATAATAAGTTACCAGACATAAGAAGGCTGCTAAATAATTTGAAATATTATATTCGCCTAGCATAGGTAATTGCACGGTATATTCTTTATTTTTATATTTAAACGAAAATTGGATACTGCCAACACCCGCATGATAATCAGTCATGTAAACCGTTGCAGTTGGATCGTTTAAACTATAGCTAACAATATTAGCTGCTGTTGCCTGTGCCATTATTTTAGAATGTACATCATCCTTATTTATTATTGCTAAACGTGGTTTGCCATTGACAAATCTTTGCCCTAGTTGAGCAAACAATAAGCTTTTAGCATAAGTATATGCTTCCATAGTTTTATGGAAATCAAGATGCTCACGCGTAATATTTGTAAAGATAGCACAATCGATATCTGTATACCATAAACGACCCAATGCCAATGCATGTGAGGAAGCCTCGATAATAGCATCTTGCACGTCCGATTCAACCATTTCATTAAATAAGGACTGTAAAGTTAAAGCATCCGGAGTGGTATTAACCGCAGGGTATATTTTTTGATCGACCTTGTAATGAATCGTTCCAATTAAGCCTGTTTTACGATCCAAAACATTTAATAAATCACTAATAATAGTTGAAGTAGTTGTTTTTCCATTCGTTCCAGTTACCGCTACAACATTCATTTTTGTAGAGGGTTCCCCGTAAAATTGATTCGCTAAAATAGCCTGTGCTCGAAAGGTTGACGGTACAATAACAAAACAAGCATCCAGCTCCGACCATTTTTCATCCCATTTTTCAACAATTAGTAAACGTACACCTTTAGAGATAACATCTTCAACAGCTTGATGTCCATCAAAGTTTTCACCTTTTATGGCGATAAAACAAGCATTTGAGACAGACTTACGGGAATCATTCACTAATCGATCAATATCCGACAAGCTATCGAGATCTTGCCCATAAACTTGATAGTCTCCTAACACTTGAATTAATTGTGTAGCTAACATAAAAGTACCAACTTTCTATTGATTGATTAATGAATATTCTACTATAGGATGGAATATTTGCGATAGTATTTGTGAACCATTTAATCCATTATTTTGTGCAGGTTGCTGCATGGATAAATATACCATATATTTTGGATCTTCGGCGGGATAAAAGGCAACAACTGAGTGGTAGTAATCATTAGGACCTGTTAAGTAACCGCCGTTTTCTGAGTCTGCAATCTCAGCAGTACCAGTTTTTGCAGCAATACGTACTTCTGAATTATAGAAAGGTCGCGCAGTTCCCGAAGGATGTTCTACCGTTAGAACCATTGAATCTAATACATAGCGGGCGGTTTCCGCTGATATTTTTTGACCTAAGGATTGTTTTTGATAAGCCATGTCACTTTCATTGCCCATATGGTCAATGTATTGAATTTTCAGCATTTCACCATTATTTCCAATGGTTGAATAAGCTTGGAGTAACTGCATAGGTGTAGCTGATATGGATTGGCCAAATCCAGACATATATTTTGAAACGGGGTTATCAAACTGTAAGTAACCTGACGATTCATTTGGTAAGCCCGATTCGGTTGATTGCCCAAAACCAAAATCTTCTAAAATAGAAATCCATCTGTCTAAGCCGATACGGTCTACCAAATGGACCATCCCCACATTGGATGAATGGATGAGTGCTTCTTGGAAAGTAATATCTCCCCAACCATATAAATTATAATCACTAACCTTTTGGTCATAAACATTGATTGAACCAGAAGCAAAGGTTTCATCTTCACTATAAAGACCCAATTCCTTTGCCATCGCTAATACTAGGATTTTTATCGTCGAACCAGGCTCATCACTTTCTTGCACTAAAAAATTTCGCCATTCTGCTTCTATTCCTTCACGCGTTGACAGATGGAATGACGGACGCTGACTCGCTGCGACTAATTTTCCCGTATCCAACTCCACCAAATAGGCATTTAACTCTTTAGGCAAGTATTTTTTATAAACTTGATCCATCAAATCTTCTAAATAGTTTTGAATACGACTTTCCAATGTTAAATAAATATCTTCGCCTAATAAAGTATCCGAAATGATACCTTCGGCTTGTTGTGCCTCAAATTGTTTTAAACTACTTAGTTGGTCATCAAAAGCAGCTTCGATTCCAATTCGGCCTTCTAAAATAGTGGCTTGATGATTATTCGTCTCTTCAGTAGGCAATGCATAGCCGATTAAGTGTGAAGCAAATACATCGTTGATATATTGACGTTTGGTTGAGCTGACTAATACAATCCCTGGTAAATTTTCTGCTTCGATGGCTTCTTTTACTTGTGGACTTAAGTTAACTCCAGCCGTTCCAAATTCAACTTGATCCGCTTCAAAATTCAATAAAATCTCTAAAATTTCATCACGACTTAAATCTAAATATTTTGCCAATGTTGCAGCTGTCAGATCAACATCCTCAACAACATCATCACTCCAACTGCTTCTTAAGACAGCATAAATAGAATAAGAAGTAGCATCCAATGCTATCGGTTGTCCACTTGAATCAAAAATGGTCCCTCTTTTTGCATTGGTAATACTACTTCTATTATGATCTAGCGTTTGCCCATAGCTGACTAAATCGACTCCATTTGACTGTTTAGCAAGTGATAACTGTCCAAATCGGATAATTAATGCTAACAATGCAAGTATGGCAAATAAAGCCAATAAGAGAATATTACGATTCTCTTTAGAGTTTCTAATTTTCATTATTCTCCGACATTCCTAACTCTTGATTTTTCAAGCTGCATCCCTTCTTTTTCAGCAACTTGCTTAATTATATCATAATCATATTGTTCAGCAATTTCATTGACTATAATTTTTGTTTCTAACTGAACTTCTGCTGTATGATTTTGATATTCTAAAGAAGCATCGATCATAGGCTCAGTCTGATATTGAATAACAAGATTTAAGCATAAACATACGAAACAAATCAGGAAAACTATACCAATGATTAATTTATCGAATAGAGATAAGAACGAATGGCTAGTAGCAGCATAACGATCAGCATCTTGGTTACTATTCGGTATATGTTCATACGTATCAGTCGGTTCGACTTGAAGATTAGCTTCCCAATATATGTCCTCAGACTGTTCTGATTGGACATAATAATTAGATGATGCTTTTCTGAAAGGCTCAGCCATTTGCTCACTCCTTTAACACTTATTGAATAAATCGACGTTCGATGATTCTTAACTTAGCACTACGTGATCGATTATTATTTTCTAATTCCATTTCACTTGCGGTAATTGGTTTTCGATTTACCAATTGATAATCCGCATGTACTGCATCAGGTAAAACAGGTAAATTAGGCGGTAATTCCGGTAATTCACTCACTTGTTTAAATAATTGCTTGACTAACCTATCCTCAAGCGAATGAAAAGATATTACCGCAAGACGTCCTTCAACTTTTAACAAATTTAAACTTTGTTCAAGCGCATCCTCAACCGCCCCAAGTTCATCATTAACCGCAATGCGAATTGCTTGAAAAGTACGTTTGGCAGGATGCCCGCCTGTTCTACGCGTTGCGGCCGGAATAGCTGACTTAATAATTTCAGCTAATTCTGTCGTCGTTTCAATTTCTTTATCAGCACGATATTTTTCAATTGAACGAGCAATTCGCTTCGCAAATTTCTCCTCGCCATAACGGTAAATGATTCGAACCAAATCCTCATAGGACCATTTGTTAACGACTTCTTTTGCATCAAGTGTCTGCCTTTGATCCATCCGCATATCTAATGGTGCTTCTTGATGATATGAAAAACCACGCTCAGCTTGATCAAGCTGAGGCGAAGAAACCCCAAGATCAAAATAAATCCCATCTAGATATGATACTTGGTGTTTCCTTAACTCCTCGGTAATATTTCGAAAATTGTTATGAATTAATGTAATTTGACCTTTTTCAATCGCTTCTTCTAAAACAACTTCTGCATTTTGAATCGCTTGTATATCTTGGTCGAATGCATAAATATGCCCTTTGTCTGTCAACTGACTTAATAAATATTGTGTATGCCCAGCCCCACCTAGCGTACAATCCACATACGTTCCGTTAGGATTTATTTCTAATCCATCAATCGTTTCTTTAAGCAAAACTGTTTCATGGTTAAATTGCAACGATAGAGCCTCCTTCATTAAAACCCAAAATCAATCATTTCTTCTGCAATATCTTCAAAATTCTCTTCTGCTTTTGTCGCAAAATCACCCCATCGTTCGCTACTCCAAATTTCGATACGATCAGAAACACCAATGACATGACATTCCTTATCTATATCAGCGTAATCAATGAGGGTCTGTGGCAAATTAATTCGTCCTTGTTTATCAATTTCTACTTCAGTGGCAGCTGAATAAAAGAAACGAGTAAACGAACGTGCATCTTTTTTGGCTAATGGTAATTGCTTTAATTTTTCTTGTAATACTTCCCAACTGCTCATAGGGTAACCAAACAAACAGCCATCTAATCCACGCGTCACAATAAATTGTGAGCCTAGATCAAAACGAAACTTAGCCGGTATGATTAGTCGGCCTTTTGTGTCAATATTATGTTGATATTCTCCAATTAGCACGACAATCCTCCTCAGTCTAAGTTATCCATAGTCTACCACATCCCACCACTTTCTACCACCAAAAATAGAAAATCCCATAAAAAAAAGCTGCTAAAAAAATTAGCAGCTCTGATAAAGATTGATAGATTAACATTTAAATTGCAAATTAAAAAGTGGGGACTTTTTCCATCATTTAAGAGAAAATCAAGCGAAAATATTCATAAAAGCGAAGGATGATTAATCCGACTAAAAATGCAAATAAAGAAGAAAAAATAATTTTTGCAAATTTTAAATAATATTTTTGATAAGTAAATTCATCAATCACTAATATATACTGATATAAATGGACAGCAACGACAAATGTTGATAAAAAAATTGCAAAGGGAATGATATTTAGTTGGAATAAAATTCGACCGAAACATTGGATCATGACAAGTATCGAAGGTATAAACAGTATGGAATAAGAAATTGGCCATCCTGGAAAATAAAGTAAATAATCTTTAAAAAAATAATCAACAATAAAAAATAAGGCAATTGGATACAAATACAAAAGTATTTCCCCCATACTAAACGGTGTCATTCATTCCCCCCTATCATTTAATAAGTTTATATTTTAATAATAAGCTATTTATAGCAAAAAAGGTAGACAAAGCAAAATCGAAGATATTTCCTTCAATTGAACTAAGTGTCTACCCTCTATATATTAAAATTCAAAAAAATTAAAAATATGTCGCCATGTATCTTGATTGAGAACTTCCCAAAAATTTCCGTCCCCAACAACTGAATAACCGATAAACAGGCCAATAACAAAAAACAACACCAAAAGTAATAATATGAGAATAATTTTCCCTATTACTTTTAATATATTTAAAAATACAGATTCTTTTAAATAATCATCATGTTCCATGTTATTTCTCCTGTTTCAAAATAAAACTTCTATTGATTATCCTAATAATCGGCGTTTCAATCGTTTAAAGAATTGTGTAAAACGATTTGTTTTCGCTTGACTCGTATGCTTACGCTCAAGCTTACCACTTAAAATCAAATCAAGCATTAAACCTGTACCAATCGCGACACAAGTCATGGGTTGATCCGCTTTTAGGACACTAACATTTAAATAATCCGTCAAAAACGTATCGATATGATAAATCATAGCCCCACCACCTGTAATGATGATACCTTGCTCAATAATATCGGATGCAATTTCAGGCGGAATATCTTCCAGAACGGTTTTCGCTAGACGCGCAATCGTTATTAAGTGGTGTTCGATCGCTTCAAATATATGATTTGAATTAACATTGATTGAACGAGGTAAGCCCGTTACAAGATCCCGTCCTTTTACGACAGCATATTCTAACTCAGCTTCATCTAAATGAATCGCTGATGACAATTTAATTTTAATTTGTTCCGCTGACCGTTCTCCAATTAATAATTGGAAATTGTCTTTAAAGTATTGAATAATCGTCGCATCTAAATCATCACCAGCAATTTTAATGGATTCACTATGTAAAATATCAGCTGATGAAAGGACTGCAATATCAGTCGTTCCCCCACCTAAATCAATTACCATACTCCCACGGGGACTAAGTAAATCAACACCAGCACCGACGGCAGCAATTTTTGGTTCTTCTTCAATAAATATATTTCCGCCAGTTGCACGTTCTGCCGCTTCTACCAGTGACGTTTGTTCAATTTCACTAATATTCGAAGGGCAACAAATTAAAATATTCGATTTTGAAAACCATGAGCGTGTATTTATTTTTTCTAGAAATAAGACGAGCAATACTTCTGCTAAGTCAAAATCAGCAATAACGCCGCCTTTTAAAGGGCGAACAACTTCAATAGAAGCTGGAGTACGGCCGACCATTTCATATGCATCTTTTCCTATAGCTATAACTTCTTGTGTTTTCCGATCAATGGCCAAGATTGATGGTTCATTTAAAACAACACCATGTCCTTTTAAATGGACCAAAATGTTGGCGGTCCCTAAATCAATCCCGATATCCTTACTCATAGTCTTTCACATTTTCTTATTCAAACTTACGCAAAGAGTGGATGTGTTTTTGAGGAAGGGTTGATTGATTTAGACTCTACCGGTTGAATGTTTACACGTTCTACATCCGCACCTAAAGCTGCTAATTTTTCATGGAAACGATAATATCCTCTATCTAAGTTCTTTAATTCAGATACGCGTGTTAAGCCTTTAGCACATAAGCCTGCAATAATTAAAGCTGCTGCCGCACGTAAGTCTGTTGCTTTAACACTTGCTCCTGAAAATTCAGTTGGTCCATACATCACAATATTTTGACGATCAATGGTAAATTTTGCACCCATACGACGTAATTCTTCAAAATGCATAAAGCGATTTTCAAAAACTGTTTCAGTCAAAGCACTTGTCCCTTGTGCTAATAGTTGTGCGATGGACATTTGTGCTTGTATATCCGTTGGAAATCCTGGATATGGTAAAGTTTTAATATCTGTCGGTAGTAATTTCTCAGGCCCTACAACACGAATACCATTATCATATTCAGTAATCTCAACACCCATTTCAGTTAACTTACTGATTAAAGGCTTGTTATGTTCAGCAATGGCACCTTCTACAAAGACATCACCTTGAGTAACGGCTGCAGCAACCATAAAAGTACCTGCTTCGATCCGATCACTAATGATGGCATGTTCTGTACCATGTAATGATTTTACACCGGTAATTCTAATAGTTTCTGTTCCTGCACCAACAACTTTAGCTCCCATTTTGTTTAAAAAGTTCGCTAAGTCTACAATTTCAGGTTCTCTTGCTACGTTTTCTAAGATTGTTACACCTTCAGCTAAGGTTGCTGCCATCATAATATTTTCAGTCGCACCTACACTTGGGAAATCTAAATAGATCTTAGCACCTTTTAATTTGTCTGCACGTGCTTCTACATATCCAGCAGCACTGGTAATTTCAGCCCCAAGAGCTTCAAAGCCTTTTAAATGTAAATCAATTGGTCGTGTACCAATAGCACAGCCACCAGGCATAGCAACTTTAGCATGTCCAAAGCGAGCCAGTAATGGTCCCATGACAACGATTGATGCACGCATTTTACTAACAAAATCATAGTCAGCAATGGTTAATACATCTTCAGTCGCATCAACTTCAACTGTTTTTTCTGCTTCATCAAAGCTATTTCTTACATTAATTTGATTTAATAATTCATTAATTGTATGTACATCCGATAAGATGGGTACATTCGTTAAACGTGTTACCCCAGTTTCTGCTAAAATTGTCGCTGCTAAAATCGGTAATACGGCATTCTTCGCGCCTTCAACTTTAACGACACCTTCTAAACGATTACCACCTTGTACGATAATCTCTTCCATATTCAATTAATCCCCTTTTTAATAACCTTATCGTTTTGGAGTGGACGATAAGTTGAAAATTCATATTTTATTTTATAAAAATAATGTGAACAAAATATCACGTAATATTTCCATAATTGTCAAAAAAAATGAACCTACGAGGTGTCCTACCGCCACGCTTATAAAGACACATAAATAGCGTGCTACATAATAGTTTCTTTTAGTAAATAATTTCTGCCAATTAATTTTTACTAACATTTGGTAGGAAAGAAAAATGAATAATACACGCACGATTAGTACTGCCATACCATATAAAACTGTCGCCATATTATTCCACCTTTCGAGTTCTCAACTATAATAACATAATTTTGGTACGAGTTAAATCAAATTTCCTTTAAAAAGATTTCAATGGGACTTTAAACCGATGACAAATGACACAATTGTTTCATTCAACACACAATTTGATGATGTTGTAAGCGAGAAAAAAATAAATAACTTTTATTCTTTAAGAATTTGATAAATTTATTGAAAAGAAAAATCTCATTTCATATTTCAAATAGATAATCTGTTAAAACAAAATTTTGTTAATAATTCTGCAATCTAATATTCAGATAATACATAACTTCATTGACATTCATTTTGTATCTTAATTGGTATTTATATAACTAAAAAGATAATTATTAACATATATAAACAAAATATTTATTAAAATCAACACTTTATATAAAAACAAAAGGTGCTATAGTAAGTAAAAAAGATGAGGAGGTTCTTATGCTCGTTTTTTTCTCAAATTTGCACTTTCAATTACTAATCCCCCCGCCTTACTCAAATCGTTCAATTCTAATGGAAGTTTCTAGCCTAGAAAAAGTTTTTTCAGATAATCCGATACAATTTTTAGAGCAGTACTGGCATACAGATTGTCATCTCTTATTAGAACTCTATTTACGTGGTTTTATTCTTGAAACAAACGAAAGAGATAGTTGCATGCATTGGGAATACATTTTTATCAACAAAAACGATCAAAGGAAAACCATCAGTCAGTCAATTTGTAAGTATTTATTTCGAAAACACCCTATCTACAAGCTTCTTAATAATCAACCTAATTCATTCTTCAAGTACGTCCCTTTGCAACAACTCCACAAATTAATGAAAAGTAATGATTACGATATTTTAAAAACGATTATTAGTAAAGATGCTTTTGTACTGTCTTCTTTGGAATTACCTCATCAAGCACTTATCCAAAAGACCTTTTTACGTGACAACTATTTTAATTTAAAACTTCCTTCGCAAACACTTCAGTTTTTATTTAACAATGGTATATTTTACTACGAAGATTTAGTCCTCTTAGACAAAACTTTCCTCCATAACTTACCTAAATTAGGTCCGGTTAAATTGTCAAGTTTCGCCCAACAATACCAAATTGTTTTCAATTGTTCTCTTAGAATAAGCTAAAGGGCAAAAAAATATCCAAAGCATGCCTTGGATACTTTGAGGGCGTCTAAGATTATGCTTTGGATATTTATTTGTATGGATTTAATTTTTACGTTCTTTACTCACCGTAATTAAGTTGATGGCGCGTTTTAATTGAATCTTAGCACGGTTAAATTCTTTGGTATTGTGTTGATGTAGCGCTGACTGCATCGCCGCTTCTGCTTCTTGCTTGGCTAATTCAGCTTTGGCTTCATCGATATCGCGTGATCGAATCGCAAAACTCGTTGCAATTTCCAAGCGATTATTATTGAAGTTTAAGATACCACCATTGATGGCAATATAATCAACGGTCTCTTCCTCATCTAAACGTGTGACACGGATGGCTGAGGTATCTAGTGAAGCTACAATAGGCATATGGTTGGCTAAAATACTCATGCCGCCTTCTGGTGTATGTACATTACAACTTTTAGAGCGGTGATTGTATATTTCTCCATCAGGTGAATAGACAACGACTTGGATATAAGAGCTTGTTGTTTCTTCCATAAGGCTAACTTCCTTCCTCGTGTCTTAGTTGCTGTCCGTATGACTATCAGGATTAAGCTGACGTTCTTTTTCTAGGACCATATCAATAGAGCCCACATTTCGAAAAGCTTCTTCAGAAATATGATCGTATTTACCTTGGATGATTCCTTCAAAACCAGATAAGGTTTCTTCTATGGTTACAAACGATCCCGGTATACCTGTAAAAGCTTCGGCAACATGGAAATTTTGGGATAAGAAAAATTGGATGCGACGCGCACGTTTCACAATCCCTTTTTCTTCATCACTTAATTCATCCATCCCTAAAATGGCAATAATATCTTGTAATTCGCGGTAACGTTGTAAGATTAATTGCACTTCACGTGCAATATTATAATGTCTTGTCCCAACAATTTCTTCACTTAAAGCTGAAGATGACGAAGCAAGTGGGTCTACAGCTGGATAAATCCCCTGCTCTGCAATCCGTCTCTCCAAATTTGTTGTCGCATCTAAATGAGCAAAAGTTGTTGCAGGCGCAGGGTCTGTATAGTCATCTGCTGGTACATAGACGGCTTGAATAGAAGTGATTGAACCATGTTTTGTCGATGTAATCCGCTCTTGCATAGACCCCATTTCACTGGCTAAAGTTGGTTGATAACCGACTGCCGAAGGCATTCTACCTAGTAAGGCTGAAACTTCTGAACCCGCTTGTGTAAAACGGTAAATATTATCAATAAATAATAATACATCTTGATTTAGGACATCACGGAAATATTCTGCCATGGTCAAACCAGATAAGACAACCCGCATTCTTGCTCCAGGAGGCTCGTTCATTTGACCAAATACCATGGCGGTACGTTTGTTAACTCCAGATTCACGCATTTCAAAAACAAGGTCGTTACCTTCTCGTGTTCTTTCTCCAACACCAGTAAAAACTGAGATACCGCCTAATTGTTCTGCAATATTATGGATTAATTCTTGGATAAGAACTGTTTTCCCAACTCCCGCTCCTCCAAAAAGCCCAATTTTACCCCCTTTAAGATAAGGAGCTAGCAAATCAATCACTTTAATACCTGTTTCTAACACTTCAAAAGTACTACTTAAATCTTCATAAACAGGTGGTTTACGGTGAATACCCCAGCGTTTTGTATCGTTATCTTTTAATGGAGGCATGTCATCAATTGAATCCCCTAAAACATTAAATACACGACCTAGTGTTTCTTCACCAACAGGGACAGAAATGGATTCGCCTTTATCAACCACTTTCATTCCTCTGGCTAAACCGTCTGTTGATTCCATGGCGATCGTTCTAACAACACCTTCCCCAAGATCTAATGCGACTTCTAAGGTGACTGTATTATCGGTTGAATCTAATAAGTTTTCGTTGTCTTTTGTTGTTTCATTTGTTCGATGGACAACCAAGGCATGATGAATATCCGGAACACCACCCTCGATTGGAAAAATAACATCGACAACGGGGCCAATCACTTGAGATACTTGTCCGATTCGCATCATCTATTACCTTCTTCCTATTTATTATTTAGTGCGTTTGCACCATTAATGATTTCTAAAATTTCATCAGTTACTCTAACTTGACGCTCTTGATTATATTGTTGTTTTAAATCATCGATCATATCTTGAGCATTATCTGTCGCACTCTTCATTGCATTCATACGACTAGCGTGTTCAGCTGTTTTGGCATCTATAATTGCCGCGAATATTTGACTTTCTGCATATTGTGGTAATAAAATATCTAACACATCGGCTTGTGACGGTTCAATTAATACGGCACTCTTTGTTGTTGTAACAGCTAAGTCATCCGCCATATCAACTTCACTTAAAGGTAAAATTTGATCGGCACGAAATTGGCTTTTTAAGGCACTGACATGGTGGTTATAACAAACATAAAGCGCATCAAAGACTTGATTTCTAAATAAGTCAATGGCTTTACGCATAATTAATTGAACTTCTGTAAAACTTGGTGTGTCTGATAAATCTTGTTGTTCAAAAACAACTTCATAACCTTGTTCGCGACAATATTTAGCAATAGGTTCGCCAATTGCCAAAACAACAACTTCTTCTTTACTCCTATGATCCCGTTCCAACATTTCTTCCATCGAACGAATAACAGAGCTATTGTAGCCTCCTGCTAGACCTTTATCTGAAGAAATAACTAAATACCCTATCCTTTTAAGTGGACGTTCAATCAAAAAATCATGAAAATCGACAAAATTGGCTTCATCCACATCCATCGGCACACCATCGTCCAGTAAATCAAATTGATATTTAGCAATACGGGCTACCATTCGTCTTAAGACTTGAGAATAAGTTGTATAATTTTTTGCGACCGTCACAAGCTTATGATATTTCGCAGCAGAGACCATTTGCATAGCACGTGTAATTTGAGCCGTTTTAGAAGTAGAATCCATACGTTTTTTCAATTCATTTAATGACATCTTCTACCTTCTTTCAATCTATTGGCATGCTTATCTGATCGAAAAACTTTCCAAGAAGGACTCGATAATACCATCGAGTAGTTCTTTATCTGGTAAATTATGACTCGCTTTTATGTCACTTAAAACCACTTCATATTGTCTTTCCATATAAGCATAAAATTGTTGTTCAAAATCACCGATTGCTTTGACTGGGATTTGATCAAGAAAACCAGCATTCAAAGCATAAAAAAGTACCGCTTGTTTTTCAACCGCTATCGGTTTATGTAAGGCTTGTTTTAAAACTTCAACCGTTCTTTTACCACGATTTAAGCGTTGTTGAGTTGAAGCATCTAAGTCAGATCCAAAGGATGAAAAAGCTTCTAGTTCACGATATGAAGCTAAATCCATACGCAATGTACCTGAGACTTGTTTGATTGCTTTAATTTGTGCCGCTCCACCCACACGTGAAACAGATAAACCTGCATTAATAGCAGGTCGAATCCCCGAAAAAAACAAATCTGATTCAAGGAATATTTGCCCATCCGTAATCGAAATTACATTAGTTGGAATATAAGCTGAAATATCTCCGGCTTGGGTTTCAACAATCGGTAAAGCAGTCATCGAACCGCCACCCATCGCATCGCTTAATTTACCGGCACGTTCCAGTAAACGAGAGTGTAAATAAAAGACATCTCCAGGATAAGCTTCACGACCTGGTGGACGTTTTAATAGTAAACTCATTTCACGGTAGGCTGCAGCTTGTTTTGATAAATCATCATAAATAATTAATACATGTTTGCCGTTATACATAAAGTATTCGCCCATAGCAGTAGCTGCATAAGGTGCTAAATACAATAATGGTGCAGGTTGAGCAGCATTAGCTGTCATAACAATGGTGTAATCCATTGCACCATGTAAATTTAAAGTACTGACGATATTTTTTACCGTTGATTCTTTTTGACCAATAGCAACGTAAATACAAATCACGTCATCATCTTTTTGACTTAAAATTGTATCAATTGCTAAACTTGTTTTACCCGTTTTGCGATCGCCGATAATCAATTCACGTTGACCACGACCAATTGGAACTAAAGCATCGATGGCCTTAATCCCTGTTTGTAATGGTTGTTTAACACTTTGACGTTCCATAATACTTGGCGCTTCAAATTCAATTGGACGCGTTTGGCTAGTTTTTAATTTACCAAGTCCATCAATGGGATTACCTAAAGGACCGACTACACGTCCTAATAAGTCATCTCCAACAGGTACTTCCATAATTTTTCCTAATCGGCGAACAAGATCACCTTCGTGAATGTCCACATACTCACCAAAGATAATAATCCCTACATCTTGGCTTTCTAAATTTTGAATCATCCCTCTTGTACCATTGGCAAACTCAACCATTTCGCCTGCCATAACATTATCTAAACCAGTTGCTCGAGCAATACCGTCACCAATATATGTTACAGTACCAATTTCCTCGAAGATATCATTCGTTTGGAATTGGCGAATTTGTTGAAGAATATTTGATTCTAAATGATTTGTATTCACTACAATTCCTCCTCTATGATTGGATTCCGGCTTAAATAATCTTTTAATTCACGTAATGTTTTTTGTCCACTTACTTCGTAATAAAAGCTTTCACTTTGTAGGCGAATACCTGAAATTAATTTTTGGTCCACTACTGTCTTAATTTGACGTAAACGTGTTCCCGTTTTTTCTAAATATTTATTCACGATTTTTGCTTTATCTTCATTTGTTAAAGGAAAAGCACTTGTAATCGTCAGACTCTCAGCCGCTTTGTTTGTAGCTTGTTGTGGTAATTGTTGATTAATATTTTTGAGTAGTTCATCCTCGTAGGAAACTTTACGTCCTTCATTCTCTACGGCAGTAGAAGTTGTAGAGATAGTTTCAGATTCTTCTCTCATGCGGTTATCTGTCATGATAAATCATCCATTTCTTGAATAAAATCCTCAATTAGATTTTGATGGTCTGTTGCATTGATTTCACGTTTAATAATTTTTTCCGCAATTTCAATCGCTATATTCGTAATCTCCGACTTCATATTCCCCATTGTTTGTTGTCTTTCACGTTCCATATCCGCTTTAGCGGCAGTTTTCAATTGAACAACATTCGCTTTGGCTTCTTCCATCATGTTGTCTTGAATCTGTAGGCTTTGTTGTTTGGCTTGCAAAACAATTTTGGCAGCTTCATTTTCAGCATTTTTCAATATTTTTTGCGCTTCTAATTTAGCTTCTTGAGCAGAAGCGCGTTCTGTCGACGCTTTACTTAAGTCAGCATTGATTGTTTCACGTCTAGCTTCTAATATATTCATCAAAGGGCCCCAGGCTACTTTTTTAACAATAACAAGTAGTATAACGAAAGCCACTAAGGTGATAATGGTGTTTCCTAAAGCTGTATTATGATTGGCTGTAAGTAACAAGTAACTCATTTATTAACACCTCTGCTTTTCTTATCTAAATACAAGAATAAATGCAATAACGACCGCCATAATTGGAATGGCCTCGATTAAACCAACCCCAAGGAACATGGTCATACGTAATTTACCTTCTAATTCTGGTTGGCGTGCGATTGATTCGATTGTTTTAGAAATAACCATCCCGTTACCGATTGAAGCACCTAAAGCAGCGATTGATACAGCGATTGCAGCAGCAATTGAATCCATAATTTTTTTCTCCTTAATAATAAATTTTATGCGTGTTCTATTTCAATTTTATGTGATAAGTAAACCATTGTTAACGTCACAAAAATATAAGCTTGGATGGCACCGATAAATAATGAAAATCCTTGCCAAACCATTTGTAGGGGCATCCCTACTACCCATGTAAATGGTTGATATGATGTTGCCAAGCCTGCAATTAAACCAAGTAAAACTTCCCCAGCAAAAATATTTCCGTACAAACGTAAAGCCAATGTCAGTGTATTTGTAAACTCTTCAATTAATTTAATTGGGAGTAGAAAACTCACCGGTTTTAAGTAACTTTGAACAAAATAATTTTTCAATCCTAATTTACTAATCCCTAGGTAATGAGAAAGTAAAATCATTAGTAGGGCTAAACTTAGACAGACCATAGGATCTGCAGTCGGACTTCTCCAATAGCTATATTCTCCTATGTGAATAATAAAGGGTAAGCCCAAAAAATTAGAAACGAAAACAAATAACAACAAAGTAAAACCTAGTAGTTGATACATTTGAATGCGTTCGTCTGAGATAGCTCCGCCAACAATACCTTTAACAAAATCAACCAACCATTCTAAAAACAGCTGTCCCTTGCTCGGCTTGTCAGTCGACAATGACTGTGTACAATATTTGAGCAATAACCAGATTAATACGACTGTTGCTATTAGAGCTAGCAGCGTATTTAATCCAATAGGAATTCCTAGTAGATCAATTATGCGGGTTTCTTCCACTAGTAGAACCTTCTTTCTTAACAAAATAAATACTTAAAGATTTAAAAAAATAAAAATCTTTCGTATTGAACAACGGATTAATTTTAGCACTTACTTACCATGAAAACAAGTTGTAATTGAGTTTCTTCTCATTTCCTCAGAATAAAATCGCAATATTATTATTAAAAAAAGAAATCGAATTGTATAATTTTGATTTTGTTTTTATGCTTTATTTTTATTTTTTTTGGATTTAAAGCTAACTTTCAGCAACTTTTTGAATGGCTACTATTAATAAATAGCACCTTCGATATTTGACAGAAAAGAAGTTATCGCCATAAAAAGCGTTACTTAAATCCATCTTTGTAAAATTTGCTCCTTAGCACTCACAGTGGCTTTTTCCTCATTGGTGATGAGGGGTCTTTTAATCAGCATTCCATTTTGAGTTAGTAACTTAACGATTTCTCCAACCGTCATTGAATCCAACTTTTCTTTCAAATTCATTGAACGATACAAGTCTCCAGATGTATTGATGATTTTCTTTATGGATCCATTATTATCTTCTAAAAGTAGGTTAATAATTGCTTTATTAGGTGGATTGTCTCTTATATCGATGAATCTATCCACTTTTATGCCCTGATTCTCTAAATATTTAATGGCTTTTTTAGTCGTTGTACAATGGCTTAGCCCGTAAACAGTTAACAATACAATCGCTCCTTAATCCTTAATTTTTATTTATGTTTCTATTTTTCTTACTTCTTGCATGTTAAAATCCCATCAAAGGAGTGAAATAGATGAAATCAATTATCCCAAGTTTATGGTTTAGCGATAACAATTGCGAAGAAGCTATTCATTACTATGTCTCAGTTTTCCCAAATTCAACCGTTGATTCAATTGCTTACTATCCTGATGAATCATTAGACGAACATTTTGCGAATATGGCAAATAAAGTTATTACTGCTGAATTTACTTTAAACAATCAACGATTTATTGGCTTGGATGGTGGCCCAACTTTCCGATTTAACGAAGCTATTTCCTTTACTATTGAATGTGCCAATCAAGCTGAAATTGACTACTATTGGGACAAATTATCTCATGTCGCTGAAGCAGAACAATGTGGCTGGGTAAAAGATAAATTTGGTCTATCTTGGCAGATTATCCCAGACAATCTGGGTGAACTTCTTACCACTGATAGTAAAATCCAAGCCATGATGACAATGAAAAAAATTATTATTGACGATTTAATTAAGGCTTAAAAAAATAGAACATCTTACAATTACAACGATAGCTCAAGATAAAAGCGGCTGCATTTGAAAGATGTTCTTTTTGTTAGGACTTATAGGCGTAATAACGACGGTGGGCATCAATTCTACTCAAATAGAAGCCTTCCCCGTCTGTTCCTTCACTGACTTCTACTACTTCTTCAGTGGTGGTTAGAGTTTGACTAAAAATTTCTTCATAAGCTTCGATGGATAGTTTTTCACGGCGATCAAAATGTGCGATAATCATATTTTTATCTAAGGTATCTAAATATTGAGGCTGTAAGATACCTGTAATCAATTCAGCAACCGCTCCTGATCCATAGCTAAATAATCCCAAAACATCTCCACTGTTTAGTTTTTCAGCAAAAATTAAAAGAGAAATTAAGCTTAAGTAAAGGGAACCTGTATACAGATTACCTACCTGTCTATTTAAAACAGTTGAAGCTGGATATATATTTTGCCAAGCTTTAATCATATTCTCTTTTGTCTTGTCATCTAGTATATTTGATTTACTTTCTGAATACTTATCTAAAGCTTTTTTACCCATTTTTGTAAATGGTAAATGAAAGACCATAGCCTTAATTGTTTGCAGATAGTTTGCATCTACTTCTTCAAAACGTTCCATCACTTTTAAATACAAATCTTGATAAAGTTGAGTTGAAAAAGGTCCGTCTACTAAAGCAACATCTGAATAGTGTGGACGCCAAAAATCAAATTGATTACTTGTAACACTGATACTCTCTTGATTGATAGCTAAAATACTTGGGTTAGCTGTGATTAAGATGGCAACAGCCCCTGCTCCTTGCGTCACTTCACCTGAAGTATGTAATCCATAACGCGCAATATCAGCTGAAACAACTAACACTTTACGTTGCGGACGCAATTGAACATAGTCACAAGCAGACTGAATACCTGCTGTTGTACCGTAGCAGGCTTGTTTAATTTCATAACCTTTCGCGTAAGGTTGGATATTTAATAATTCATGTAAATAAATTGCTGATGCTTTAGAAAAATCAAACGAAGACTCCGTTGCAAATATAATTTGGTCGATTGTTTCTAAATCTTCATCCGTTAAAATTTCTTTGGCTGCATTAGCCGCTAGGGCAACAATATCTTGTTCAAGTAAAGGAACGGCCATCTTTTCTTGACCAATACCAATCAGATATTTATCAGGGTCAACACCTCTAGCATTTGCTAAATCTTCCGTATCTACATAGTGTTGTGGAATATAAAGCCCAATTTTATCGATACCGACAGTTATTGACATACGTTTCCTCTCTTTCTATCATAAATGATACTTTATCCTTTATTTTTTCTAACTTCTTTTAAAGCCTCTTTAGCTGTCGTTTGGCTAATTGTTTTTTGATGCTTTAAAAAATCAATGACTTGGCTCACTTCATCATCTTTTGCACCGACTTGCAAGGCAAGACTTTTCGCATGTAAAGACATATGGCCTTTTTGTATGCCATCTGTTACTAATGCAAGAACAGCAGCATAATTTTGCGCTAAACCTACAGCGGCGATTATTCCTGCAAGTCTTTCTGCATCCGGATTACCAAGCAAATCAAGTGACCATTGAGCAATCGGATGGACCGCAATCGTACCACCAACAGTTCCAATCGCTAGCGGCAATGACAAAGTTCCTACAAGCTCATTGGTTTTCTTATCAATCTCCCAGTTCGTTAGGGATTGATAGCGACCATTACGACTAGCATAAGCATGCGCACCTGCTTCAACCGCTCGCCAATCATTCCCAGTTGCAATAACAACTGAATCGATTCCGTTCATAATGCCTTTATTATGGGTTGCGGCACGATAGGGATCCAAATTAGCATATCGACTGGCTTGTTCGACCTTATTAGCAATCTTTTCGGCTTCCATTGCATTCTCATGAAGACTTAAAATCGGTACTTTAGCTTGGGCTGTTGTAATAGATGATTCAGAATAATTCGATAAAATGCTAAATAAAATCGGACTATCAATCATGCTAGAAATCTCTGGCGCAATGCCTTCAAGCACGGTATTGATAGCATTAGCTCCCATCGCTTCAGCCGGGTCCATACTTAAATAGACCACTAAAAAAATAGCTTCTTTTCCATCACTCTTACTATCAATCCATAAATCCCTCGGTCCAGCTCCTCTTTTTACCATGTTGTTAGCAAAAGAACGAGCTATTTCTAATAAGCGATCTTTATTTTCTAAGATTATTTGACGCTTTTTATCCACATCATTGACGTTGGTAAAAACAATTTGTCCAATAATTTCTCGACTCGAAACGTTCACGATGATATTATTTAGTTTTTTTGCCCCATTACTTGCCGCTGCAATAACCGAAGGCTCTTCGACTACCATCGGCACAACATAAGGTTCGCCATTGATCGAGAAATTTACAGCCACACCTAAAGGTAATTCATAATTAAATAAATAATTTTCCACCATGTGGTTGGCAACATCTTCCGGTAAGTTTTTGCTCGATTTTTCAGGCTGTAGAAAACCTAATTTTTCTAATAAATCTAATCGCTCTTGTTGCGATCTCTTATAGAAATTTTTAAATGGTTGTTCCAATCCTTATACCTCCACAATCTTCAGTAAAAATAGTCTATCATAGTTCATTAGTACCTGCTAATGATGCGAAATAATTTAACGTATTCTTATTTGATTTTGCTTATTTATTAGTGTTTAACTTGCAAGGAAAAAGTCGTAAGTCACTCATCTTGTTGAGTGGCTTACGACTCTAATCTTCTTAATACTTTTAATTAAAAGGTTATTTTGTCCCGAAAATACGGTCACCAGCATCACCTAAGCCAGGTAAGATATAGCCATTTTCATCCAGACGCTCATCTAAAGCGGCTGTATAAATATCAACACCAGGATATTTTGCTTGAACTGCTTGTACACCTTCTGGTGCAGCTACTAAACTAACAAAAATAATATTTTCAGGGCTGCAGTTATATTTAGTAGTTAAGATATCAAGTGCTGCAACAGCAGAACTACCTGTCGCAAGCATCGGATCGACTACGAAAAGTTTACGTTCATCGATATCGGTTGGAAACTTAGCAAAATATTCAATGGCTTCAAGGGTTTCATGGTCACGATAAAGTCCGATATGACCCACACGAGCAGATGGAACTAATTTTAGAATTCCATCAACCATCCCAAGGCCAGCTCTTAAAATAGGAACGATAGCTAATTTTTTACCTGCAATATGTTTTTGAGTCGTCTTAACTAATGGTGTCTCAATTTCGATATCTTCTAGTGGTAGGTCGCGTGTTATTTCATAAGCCATCAACATCGCTATTTCATTCGTAACCTCACGAAATTCTTTTGTTGATGTATTTTTATCACGAATAATTGTCAACTTGTGTTTGATCAATGGATGCTCCACTACTGTAAATTTAGCCATTATTCATTCCCCCAATTTTCTTTATTTTTCAATTGTCTATTATACTGTAAACAATGGTTTATTTTCAACGATAGTTTTCACTTTATCACGAATTGAATCTAATTCAGCTTGGTCAGTTGTTTGTAAAGAGCTAATCATAAGCTCTGCAATTAAAGCAGCTTCATCTTCTTTAACCCCTCGGGTCGTAATGGCTGCTGTACCGACACGAATACCACTTGTTTCAACAAACGATTTTTGATCATTCGGGATAGAATTTTTGTTGACCGTAATCCCTACTGCTTCAAGTCGTTCTTGTGCTTCTTTTCCAGTTATCCCTAAAGGCGTTACATCTAGCATAAACAGATGATTATCACTTCCAGCAGAAATAACACACATTGAGCTTTTATTAAAGACTTCAACCATGGCTTGGACATTTTTTAAAACTTGTCCAATATAGTCTTTAAAGTAAGGTTGCAAGGCTTCATGGAAAGCAACTGCTTTAGCTGCAATGACATGTTCTAAAGGACCTCCTTGAGTTCCTGGGAAAACTGCGCTATTTAATTTTTTCGCATGTTCTTTTTTAGCTAAAATAACACCGCCACGAGGGCCCCGCAATGTTTTATGCGTTGTCGTTGTCACCACATCGGCAAAAGGAACAGGATTTTGATGGTAACCTGTTGCGACTAAACCAGCGATATGCGCCATATCCACAAAGTAGATAGCCCCAACTTCTTTAGCAATCTTACCAATCCGCTCAAAATCGATGTGACGTGAATAAGCACTGGCGCCAGCAATAATCATCTTTGGTTTTACTTCATGCGCGATTTTTTCCAGAGCATCGTAGTCAAGTAATTCATTTTCATCTACCCCGTAACTGTACATTTCATAAGATTGGCCACTAAAATTAACAGGTGAACCATGGGTTAAATGGCCTCCTTGTGATAAGTCCATTCCTAAAACTTTATCGCCAGGATTTAAAAAAGCCCTATAAACCGCTAAGTTAGCTGATGAACCTGAGTGTGGTTGCACATTCGCAAATTCTGCTCCAAACAAACTCTTTACACGATCAATCGCTAATTGTTCTATTTGATCAACAAATTCACAACCGCCATAGTAACGACGATTCGGATAACCTTCTGCGTATTTATTCGTTAAGACGCTCCCTTGCGCTGCCATCACATCGTCTGACACAAAATTTTCAGATGCAATTAACTCAATGCCATGCATTTGACGTTGCTCTTCTTTAGCAATTAATTCAAAAATTTGTAAATCCTTTACATAGTAATTTTCCATAGACCACTCACTCCATTCATATTACTCAAATCAAATAATTTGCTGCTTTGGTACTTCGATTAATATACGCATGTGCGGCATCCGATTCTGCCAAACCTTGCAATAAAATAATCTCACAATTACTTTGTTCTAAATAACGCAAGCCAGCATACAATTCTTTTGTATGCCTAGCAATATCGCCACGAGGACCTAATGAATAAGTCGATGTCACTGCCGTTTCGTCCTGCAACAAACGCAACCATTCTTCATCGGCTAATACACCGATATTTATTTTTGAATTTCGAATAAAACTTTGCCATTCGCCCAAAGTATTATGAGCGTCCACCAGATAAACAGCCTGTTTCGGGCTATAGTGGACATATTTTACCCCAGGCGAGAGTAAATCTTGGCTCTTTAATTGTTCTTCGGCCGACATCTCAATGACGGGGATATTTAGTTGACTGAGCATTTGCGACGTAATCGCTCCAGGTCGTAAAACCACAATGCGATCATCTTCGGCTATCACAACCGTCGACTCGACACCAATATGGGTTTGCTTGCTAGCAGCTTTCACCACGCCATCAATGGCACCGGATAGATCATTTAAAACATGTTCCATCCGCGTCGGACTCGGTTTACCTGATAGATTGGCACTTGGACCAACCAGTGGAAAACCAGTCATTTCAATCAGAAGTAAGGTTTCTAATTGATTAGGCATCCGAAGTGAAACCGTAGGTCTGCCTGCAGAAATACTAGGAGCGAACATTCCTTCTTTAGCTGGAAAAATAATCGTTAATGGGCCCGGCCAAAACCGATCCATCAAATCATTTGCTGTTTGATTCACTCGTTCGACATAATGGCTAACCATCTCACGATTGGCAATATGGACAATTAATGGATTATCACTTGGACGACCTTTGACTTCAAACACTTTTTTCACAGCTACTTCATCGTTAGCAATCGCGCCTAGCCCAAAAACAGTTTCCGTTGGAAAAGCAACCAGGCCACCTTCTTTAAGAATTCCAGCTGCTTCCTTTAAATTGTCAAAATCAAAGATCTTTGTTTGGTGATTCTCCATAATTAAAAGCCTCTTCCTAATAAATATCTCTACATTTCATGTATCCATACATACCGATCCAATTGATTAAAATCTGTTAATACCTCAACCTTTGCCTTAGGAAAGGCTTGTTCAAAAATTTGCTTCACTGCTTCACCTTGCCTAAAACCAATCTCGAAAATTAATTGTCCCTTTGCTTGTAAATATTGTGCGATATTTGAAGCCAAGCGCTGATAAATGCCTAAGCCATTTTCTTCAGCAAATAAAGCAAGTGATGGTTCATATTTTTTGACACTTTCATCCATCAAGGCTAATTCATCTGAACTAATATAGGGTGGATTCGAAAGAATCAAATCGAATTTTTCATTATCTGCTATTGCGTTCAATAAGTCACTTTGTACAAACTCAACATCAACATTTAATGCTGCTGCATTTTCTTTAGCAACCGCTAAAGCAGCTTTGGAAATATCCAAGGCTTTAACAGATGTCTGGGGATATTTTTTCTTAATCATAATCGCTAAAATACCTGTCCCCGTACCAATATCTAAAACTTTTGCTTGGGGATTTTTACTTAACAAGTCGTGGGCTAATTCTATAATGCCTGAAGTTTCTTCGCGCGGAATCAAGGTATCGGTTGTCACTTTAAACCGCTCACCCATAAATTCAGTATAACCTAAAATATACTGAATAGGTTCATCCATGGCTAAACGATTTAAAATAGTTTCAAATTGTTGCCAATCTTCAGACAAAACGGGCTGATGCAAGTTTTTGACAACATCTGTTAAGCTTAAGTCAAAGGACAGCATCCAATAGGTCCTAGCTAAATTAGGATCAAGTTTGTTTTTTTCTAAAAAAATTGAAGCTCGGTGAAGAGCTTCATGTAAGGTTTGACTAGACTTGTGGTCCATTCAGTTCCTCCAACTTTTGTGTTTGGTCAAATAGAACTAAGGCATCGATAATATCATCTAATTTACCACTTAAAATGGAATCCAATTGTTGAATCGTTAAACCGATACGGTGATCAGTCACACGATTTTGCGGGAAGTTATAGGTACGAATCCGCTCAGAACGGTCTCCAGTCCCAACGGCTAGTTTACGATTAGAATCGTATTCTGCTTGTGCTTCTGCTTGAATTTGATCAAAGACACGTGCACGCAAGATTTTCATTGCTTTCTCGCGGTTTTTCAACTGTGACCGTTCATCTTGCATGGCTACAACTGTATTCGTTGGAATATGTGTTAAACGAACCGCAGAAGCTGTCTTGTTTACGTGCTGTCCCCCCGCTCCACTTGCATGGTAGATATCCACACGAATATCATTTTCATCAATTTCAAAATCAATTTCTTCGGCTTCAGGTAGGACAACAACCGTTGCAGTTGATGTATGTACACGGCCTTGCGATTCTGTTTCTGGCACTCTTTGTACCCGGTGTGAGCCATTTTCAAACTTCAATTTACTGTAAACTTTATTACCCGTAATCATTAACGATACTTCTTTATAACCACCGATACCAGTAATATTGGCATCAAGTAGTTCAACTCGCCAACCTTGACTCTCAGCGTAGTGGGTATACATATTTAATAAATCCCCCGCAAATAACTGGGCTTCATCCCCACCCGCAGCTCCACGAATTTCCATAATAATATTTTTACCATCATTAGGATCTTCGGGTAACATCATCACGCGAATTTCATCTTCAAGTGCTTCACGCTCTGATTTTAAATCACTTAATTCTGTTTTGGCCAAATCAGCCATCTCAGGATGTAAATCCTCAGCCAACATTTCTTCTGTTTCTTCAATTTCTGTTTCTACTTGTTTATAACGTTTAATTTTCTCTACCTTTGGACGCAAATCCGCCTCTTCAATCGTTAAGTCCCGTAAACGATTGGTATCTGAAATTACATCGGGGTCACTTAAAAGTTCATGAATTTCATCAAAACGAAAAATTAAACTATCTAACTGATCAAACATCTTATACTCCTCACTTTGCTTGGCTAACTTTCGAAAAAGCTTTTAATCAACAATTTTCCCAGGATGGGAATAACACTTACGGCAAACAGGTAAATAAGACTCATTGCCACCAATTTGAATTTGTTCTCCATGGTAAACCGGCTCACCTTCAAAAAAGCGTAAATTCATCGTTGCCTTTTTATGGCAGAACCAACAAATGGTTTTAATTTCTTCAATTTTATCAGCATATAAAAGTAAGTATTTCGACCCTTCAAATAATTCATTCATAAAATCATTTTTCAAGCCAAAAGCCATCACTGGAATATCTAACTCATCCACTACACGTGCTAATTGAATAATATGTTCTTTTTTCAAAAACTGAGCTTCATCAATCAGTATACAAAATGGCTTCGGTTGAATGGCTTGAATCTCTTCAAACAGATCCGTTGATTCCTCGACGGGCTGTGCCTCTCTTTGAAAACCAATCCGACTTGCAACTAAGCCAACAGAAGTCCGGTTATCTAAGGCACTTGTAAAAATTGCTACGGGCTTATTTTGCTCCTCATAGTTATGGGCAACTTTAATGATTTCAATCGACTTCCCACTATTCATTGCACCATATTTAAAATAAAACTGTGCCATTCACTCTCACCTTTCGCCTCTATGATACTTTCAACTAATCATATTAAAATAATTTCCAGACTTAGTCAATCTTTCAAACCATCAAAATAAATATCACTGCCATTGGAATTTTGTGCTGGGGAATAAAAGTTCTTTACATTGGGCAAATAATTAATGAAGTTCATAAAATTGTGCAAAAACCATGAAAGAACCAGGCTAAAGTTTTAAACTCATCTCAGCAACGAAGGCATTTTGCTATTCGTTGAGGAAACGATTGGCTACATCATGCCTAAGATAACTCAATCATTGATCCAATATCTAGATTTTAATCTCGCACTCGGTTGAAAAGAGAGTTTCATCCGAGCGGCCTGTGCACAATCGGCTCAAATCGTTATATGCCAAATGAAACTTATCCTCTCAACTTTCTTCTATTTTTTGATTTTTTTATAAATCTGCCAGCAAGCTTTGCAATTTTAACATTGCTTGCTAAAATAGATAAATCAGAGATATTTATTTAAAAAGGTTTTAAAAGGAGATTTAAATATGACCATACGAAGTTCGATAGCCAAATCAATCGGTCAATTAACACGTTGGGGCTTAATGACGTTTACAAGAGGCGGAAGTAGTTTACCTGGAAAAATTGCCACAACGATTGCCCCGGATATATTGTCTTCTTTAGCCGACGATTATGATGTGATTATTATTACGGGAACGAATGGTAAAACCATGACCACCGCACTAACGGTACATGCACTCAAACAAAAATATGACTATGTGTTAACCAATCCCACTGGTTCTAATATGCAACAAGGGATTGTGAGTACTTTTTTAGCGAGTCCAAAACTGCCTAAAGGACAAAGAGGGGTAGCGGTGCTTGAGGTTGATGAAGGTTCGTTAAAACATGTGGTTAAGCATTTGCAACCTCAATTATATGTTCATACCAATATTTTTCGTGATCAAATGGACCGTTATGGAGAAATTTATTCTATTTATAAACTAATGACAGATGCGGCAAAAATGACGCCGACGGCAACTATTTTAGCGAATGGTGATTCGCCTTTATTTCAATCGACGGAACTTCCAAATCCAACAAAATATTTTGGTTTTGATCATGAAGAACTGCAGGATGTCATGCCTCACTACAATACCGACGGTATTTTATGTCCGCATTGTCATCATATCTTAAACTATAAATTATTGACTTATGCTAATTTAGGCCATTACTATTGTCAGCATTGTGGCTTTGAACGTCCGGAGCTTGATTTTAAAATAACCCAAATTGATGATTTAAACTTAACCGAGTCTTCTTTTACGATTGAAAATACCAAGCTAACCATTCCGGTTGCAGGTTTATATAATATTTATAATGCACTAGCGGCCTTTAGTGTTGCACGCCTATTTGATGTTAATCCTGAAGCTATCGTGACTGGTTTTAAACAAGCTGAACGTGTGTTTGGTCGTCAGGAATTTTTTGAAATCAATGAAAAAAAAGTGCTCTTGAACCTAGTTAAAAACCCTGTTGGATTAAATCAAGTGATTGATTTAATTGGCTTAAGCGACGAAAAATTTACATTAATTGCCATTCTAAACAACCGCTATGCTGATGGGACAGATGTAAGCTGGATTTGGGATGGTAATTATGAGCAATTAGCCAGTTATCCCATCAAGGAAAGTTACACTTCTGGGATGAAAACAACTGAAATGACATTGCGCTTGAAAGTTGCCGGTATTGATCCAGCTAGCATTCATGAAGTAAATGAAGACGATATTATTAAGACCATCGAAAACTGTCAAACAGACTATGTCCATATATTAGCAACCTATACTGCCATGTTGGACATCCGTTCGAAATTAATAGACAAAGGCTATTTAAAATAAAGGAGCGATGACTATGAACATGAACACATTACGCATTTGCCATTTATACGGCAACTTGATGAATACCTATGGCGATAATGGGAATCTTCTCATGATTCAATATTATGCCCGTGAAAAAGGCTACAATGTGGAAACAACCATCGTTAGTCTTGATGATGACTTCGTGGCTAGTGATTATGACATTGTCTTCTTTGGTGGCGGTCAAGATTTTGAACAAAAGATTATTTCACATGATATTGGTCGCTTAAAAACTGAAATAAATAATTTTATCGTAAACGATGGTGTCATGTTAGCCATCTGTGGTGGTTTTCAATTGCTTGGCCAGTATTATGTTAATTCAGTAGGAGAAAAAATTAATGGACTCGGAGTCATGCCTCACTACACTGAAAGACAGGTCGGCAGTCGTTTTATCGGCGATATTGAAATATTCGATGAAGTCAATCAACAGACCTACTACGGATTTGAAAACCACAATGGCGTTACCTATTTAACTGATGCCTTAAAACCTCTTGGGACAGTTATCAAAGGTAATGGGAATAATGGACAAGATAAAACAGAAGGTGTCCATTATCGGAATGTATTTGGCTCTTATTTTCATGGTCCCCTCCTCGTTCGCAATGAATGGTTAGCCCGTCATTTAATTGATTTAGCTATCAAAGTTAAACACAGTAAATAATCGAAAAACCCATAAAACTGATACGAAATCAGTCTTATGGGTTTTTTATTATGATAGAAAAAGTCCAAAAAGAATTGGCATAAAAATAGCAGGCGTAAAATTTAATATTTGAAACTCAGTTAATTTTAACAAGTTCATAGCCAGCCCTATTAATAAGATTGAACCAACGACAATCATATGATTAATGGTATAGGTTGATAAAACTGGCTCTAAAAATGATGCAAAAATAATTAAGCCACCTTCAATAATTAGAATGGGAATACTGGATAGTAAAACACCTGCACCTAGTGAAGATGCCAGTAGTAAAGAAGAAATCCCATCCATTAAACTCTTAGTATAAAGAGTGGCGTTATCGCCTTGCAAACCACTTTCAAGTGAGCCAACAATGACCATTGACCCAATACAAAAAAGTAGAAAAGCACTAACAAAGCCTTGAGCAACACTAACACCTTCATTATTGGGATTCACCTTTTGATCTACTTTATTGGCTAAATTAATAATCATGCCATCAAAGTCAAAAGCTTCCCCAATAATAATCCCAGTCACCATTGAAAGAATCACAATGATGGTGTCACTTTCTTCCAATGCACCACTGATTCCAATCATAAGCACACATAAACCAATACCTTGCATAATACGTTCATGAAATCGCGGCGCAATCCCACGATTGACGAACAAGCCTATTGCTCCACCAATTAATACAGTTAATGCATTTGCGATCGCTCCCAGTTTAATCTCCTCACTCTTCTATTTCATCTTCTTCATTTGTTTCATCAATTAAATTAGATACATCTGCTCTGTCTTCAACAATGTCTAATTCATCATTGATGTAACGAAGATAGACGGGTTTCCAATTAAAATGAACATAAATTAATTCCAACGCTTCTTCTTCACCTTCATCAATGACGATTGTCGTATCTCCATTTAAAAATTCTTCAACACTTTCATTCAAAATATCATCTTCATCAGAGCTTTCTTGTGTTTGACTCGCATCTTCTTGCCCATCTAAATATGAATCATCAATAGGTGTATTGATGGCGATATAGAAGTCTAATCCTTGCCATACATCATAATAGCGCATTTTATCGAGTGCGAAACTTTTAATAACAGTAATAGACTCACCAGGTTGTAACACTTGTCCGTATAATTGATTAATTAATGCATAATCACTCTTAATCTCATCTTCACCAATGACTAAACTCGCCTCTCCATCAACAGGTAAAATGGCATGCTTAGATTGATTATTCACTGTATACTGAATCGAAACGATGATTTGACCATAAGTGAAATTTTGAAAAGCATCTGCATAATTTTCGAATGGTTCAAAGTCAGAAACTTCAATTCTCTCTAGCTTATATACAACATCTTGATCTGTATTGGTCATTTGAACATCTTCAGCAGCTAACAGAGTCTTCGTTCCCCACCACTCCGTTGTTAAACGATCTTGAATATAGCTTTGATTTAAGCTGACTTCTTCTTCCGCTTCTTTGGAAAGAGGTAAGAACAGCGGCAGTTCATCACCAAGAATGTTCGCACCTAAGCCAACAATTTCATCCATATTTTGTCGTGGAGGTACCACCGTCAAATAAAAGTTTTCATATTTGTTAATACTTGACAAGGCATCTTCATTCAACCCATAAACTAAATAGCCTTCAACCATGGATTCGGCTGTAATCTCGCCTGCATTTTGTAGCAGGATTTCCGTTAAATTACCACTTTGCGATGGGTAAAGTGATTGACTCGGCAAATAAGTCATGGGAGCATCCCGATAAGATAATTTTAATTCCTCTATTGGAAAATAGAAAGTCTCATTGGATGTGTTTGTAATAGATGTATGTAGTAAAACGACGGCAGCACCTTCATCGCTATAACCAAAATTCTTTTCAAAAGATGTATCTATTTCTTCAACCTCAAATAATTTAAAGGATTGTATTTTAATTTCGAATGCATCTTGTTGTTGAGTTAACGACTGGTTGGAAGCAAAAAGCGTTTCTCCAATGATTAATCCATCCATGTGCTTCAACTCTGCTTCAACTTGATTAAATTCAGGTACAAAACGAGGGTCCATTAAAGCTGTAGACTCATCTGTTTGTGATGATTCTTGCGAATTCAGGATTTCGTTACTTTCAATAGCTTGTTCTTGAATAAATTGCTCATATTGGCCGCTTAAACTTTCACAGCCACTCAGGAAAAATATGAGAACAATTAACAAAGCCAAAATACGTTTCAATTGATAAAAAAAAGACATGTCATTCCAACTTCCTCATTCATGTTCTGTTAAAAATTTATGGCCTAATAAATAACAAAACGTCTATTCTTTGTTTGCTTGTACTTCATCTGGTGTCATAACAACTAATGCTTCATCTTCAAATTCCGTTACCAAAGGTGGTACATAGGGATCATCATATAGATCTGAATTTTCACGATACCATTCATAGATTTCGCTACAAACAACCTTTATCACAGCATACCCCGGAACACCTAATATTACACCACTTAAACCAAATAGTCGA
This sequence comes from Fundicoccus sp. Sow4_H7, assembly GCF_052115865.1. NCBI lineage: Bacteria > Bacillati > Bacillota > Bacilli > Lactobacillales > Aerococcaceae > Fundicoccus > Fundicoccus sp. Sow4_H7. The sequence goes on from NZ_JBQKME010000002.1 coordinate 227,692, forward strand.
CCAGAAATCAGCAAAATAAATAAAATTGTAATGGGATGAATTTGCAAACTATTCCCTAGTATTTGTGGCTGAATAAAACGGCCTTCAATGGTTTGCTCAATAACTAAGACAGCCACCACTTTTAGAAACATTGCTGGTGACGTTAATAGACCGATCACAACCGCTGGAATAACAGCAATAAATGACCCCAAGTACGGAATAACATTCAATACGGCTGCTAAAACGGCTAAAGTTACCCCATAGTCTAAGCCAATAATCGTATAGCCGATGGTAAAAATAATCCCTACAGCCACTGCCACAAGAATCTGACCACGAATATATTGGGATATTTGGTAATTACCCTGATAAATAACACGGCTAACAGCCAAGCGATATTTATTTGGAACGTAATAGAGGATAAAAGGTGGAATTTCATGGCCACTGACTAATAAATAGTATAGAATAATCGGAATCGTAAAAATACCAGTAAATAACTGGGCAACAATCCCTATGACACTTCCTAAGCCTCCGAATGTCGTCGTTAACAGTGGATTAATTCGTTCGGTTAAGCTTGTTAAATCAATCTGTTTAATAAATTCAACTAAATCATCCATCGAATCCGCCAGACCAAAATTAAATGGAAAATTTGTAATCATTTGATTGATTGATTCATAATAGACAGGCAAATTTTCTATGAAACTTTGCGTTTGATTGCGTATAATAGGGATAAGCGTAATAATTCCCCAAGTGATAAGCAAGACGATTCCAATAAAAATAGTAAAAACCGAAATATTTTTATTGATGCCATTTGCACTCAGCTTATTTACCAAAGGTGAAAAAAGATAATATAAAATCCCACTAGCAATAATTGGAAATGCCAGTAAGTTAATAATGACACCTAAAGGTTGAAAAAAATGACTTATCTGACCGAAAACCCAAATAATGACTAGGATAAGTAAGATAATTAACAGAGAAGTAACCAGTTTATTATTTAAAAATAGTTCCCAAAACCAACTATTTTTCCGTCTATTATTTTTGGAAGTATTTTGCCCCATCATTTCACCTCTTCTAACTTCTTCAGCTTATTTTAGCATATTTAAAGGCTATTTACTAAACTAACTATTTATTAGTCTAAAAGATTTTGCATACTTATGGTATAATTATTTTACATTCAATTTAAGAAAGGATTGTTCATATGCAAGAATATATTTTAGGGGGATATACAAGACGCGATAATGAAGGTTTAAAAACAATTCAATTTGATGAAGTTGAAGGGAAATTTTCAAATAAAAAATTAATCGCGGAATTAGGTTCTCCAACATATGTGGCATTATCCCGAGATAAATCGCTATTATTTGCTATTCATAAAGATTCTGAAAACGAAAAAGCTGGTATTGTTGCTTTTCGAAAAGATGAACATCAAAACTGGAATGAAATTAGTCGTCTATTAGCGACGGTTGGGTCAGGCTGTCATGTTTCTTATCGAGAAAGTAGCCAAACCATTTACGTTTCTAACTATGGTGACGGTGAATTAGATGTTTACCATTTGGACGTAAATGACCAATTGCATCATGTGCAGAAAATAACGCACACAGGTTCAAGTGTTCATCCAAACCAAGAAAAATCACATATCCATATGGGACTTCTTACAGCCGACCAAAATTCATTAATAGTATGTGATTTAGGAACAGACTATGTATCCGTTTATTCAATAGACGATGAAGGTTTGCTTGAATTAAAGCATGAAATAAAAATGCCAGAAGGTACCGGACCTAGACATGCTGCTTTACATCCTGCAAAACCTTATCTATATGTGATTGGCGAATTAAATAACACAACGAATGTGCTTGAAATCAAAAATGATTTCACCTTCGATTTAGTTCAAACAGTCGAAAATGTTCCACAAGAATATCGCTCTGATGCATCTGGTGCCGCAATCCGAATTACCCAAGATGGCCGTTTTATATACTCTTCTTCACGTTTCCATGATATTATTACCGTTTTTGAAATTAATGAAGAAAACGGTCAAGTAAGTGAGATTCAAAAAATTGGAACAGTTGGTCAAATTCCACGTGATTTTATTCTTGACCAAACAGAAAGCTTTGCCTTAGTCGCTCACCAGGACAGTGATCACTTAAGTGTATTTAAACGCAATTCTGAAACAGGAAAACTCTCTTTTATTGATAACACAACTTATGCACCTGAATGTGTTTGTATCGCACTAGCATAGTATTTAAACAAATAAATAACCCATCGATAACTATAAAGATTGCTCATCTTCAATCGTTATCGATGGGTTTTTTTAATAAATACTACCGCCCGTAACTTTTAAATCTTCTTGGTGGTTAAATTCAATAATCACTTCAAGTGTTAGACGGATGGCTTTGATGATATCCGCTAGTTCCATTGATGGGGTATCTGCCTTATCTATAACCTGTTCTGTTTGATACGGAATATGCATAAAGCCTGCTTTTAAAGTTGGATATTGTGTGTGGGCTAAATAAAGTGCTTGATACATAATATGATTACAAACAAATGTCCCAGCAGAATTGGAAACAAAAGCCGGAATATTTTCTTGCTTAAGTTTTTCAACGATCGCTTTAATAGGTAAGCGACTAAAATAAGCAGGACTTCCATTGGCTTGAATCGCTTCATCTATTGGTTGGTTATTTAAATTATCTGGAATACGCGCGTCATCAATATTAATTGCGACTCTTTCTAAAGAAATCCCTGCTCGTCCTCCAGCTTGCCCTATACTTAAGACAACATCAGGCTGATGTTCTTTAATGGCTTGGCTTAATTTCTCAGCTGATAGGTCAAATACGGTTGGTAATTCTAATTTGATAATTTGGGCGTTTCCAATCACATCTCCAATTTGTTTAATCGCTTCAAGTGAAGGATTGATGGCTTCACCACCAAATGGATCAAAAGCAGTCAGTAAAATTTTCATGTTAATGGACTCCTTTATATGCGGCAGTGATATTTATTTTAAAGTTACACGGCCTACTTCTTGTCCTTTTGTTACTGTTCCACTTGTGGTTAATTCAAATGATTCAATGACTTCATCGCCATTTGTAAAAATAACGACAATATCAGTCTCTTTCTCTGCATCCAAAACTTCTTGTAGATTCATTGTGGATACGACATCATTGTGTGTAATTTTTTGAGATTCTTTTACTACCGTATCAAAAGGCTTGCCATCTAGTGATACAGTGTCAATTCCCATATGTAATAAAACTTCTAGTTTTGAACTTAATAAGCCTACCGCATGCTGAGTAGGAAAGACTGTGCTTACATTACCATCAACAGGTGCCGTTACTGTACCATTGGTTGGTCTAACAGCATAGCCATCGCCCATCATTTTTTGCGCAAAAACGGGATCACTGACATCTTCAACTTTGATTAATTCCCCATCAGCGGGTGCATATAAAATAATTTCTTTTGTTTCTTCTTCTTTCTTTTTAAAAAAATTAAACATTTTCTTCCTCCATATTTTGTGGCATTTATACCAAAATAATACCATAAGGCCAGCATTTAATAAAATAATAAAGCTATAAAAGACTTATTAGTGTATAATGGGATTTGTTATTAATGAAGAGGTGATTAAATGCAAAATATTATAGATACGATAGAATTACTGAAAATAATCCTTTTAGGTGTTGTCCAAGGTATTACCGAATGGCTACCGATTAGTAGTACTGGACATATGATTTTAGTCGATGAATTTATTACATTAAATAGTTCAGCTGAGTTTAAAGAAATGTTCTTTGTTTTGGTTCAATTAGGGTCCATTTTTGCAGTTATTTTGCTTTATTTTAATAAACTAAACCCTTTTTCTTTTAAGAAATCAAAAGAAGAACGAAAAGATACTTGGATGCTATGGTTCAAGGTTGCTGTCGGTAGTATTCCGGTGATGATTGTTGGATTAGCGTTGGAAGATTACGTAAATGAATATTTTTACAATCCATGGGTCGTAGCAATTGCCTTAATTTCATACGGTATTATCTTTATATGGGTTGAAAATAATCAAACTGCTAAACATTCATTTATGGTTAAAACTTTTAATGAGTTATCCTTCCGTAGAGCCTTTTTTATTGGATGTTTCCAAGCTCTAGCCATTATTCCAGGGACATCTCGTTCTGGTTCAACGATAATCGGTGCCTTATTACTTGGTACGTCCCGCTTTATAGCAACCGAATTTTCATTTTTCCTAAGTATTCCAGTGATGTTCGGGGCAAGCTTCTTAAAATTAATTAGTTTTGGCTTTAATTTTACGCAAGCTGAACTTATTTATTTGATGGTAGGCATGTTCGTAGCATTTATCGTTTCAGTCATTGCCATTCGTTTCTTACTTGGATTCTTGAAACGCAATGACTTTAAAGCTTTTGGATACTATCGTATCGCATTAGGTTCGCTGGTTATCCTTTATTTCTTATTTAATCGTTAAAAAATAGACCTAGAATTGTAGTCATCAAAATTACAATTCTAGGTCTTTTATTGAATTTAACGATCTTTAATTTTAATCATACGCGTTATTGAAGAACGTTCATTTTCTTCTAATTTCATTTCAATAAAATAAATAGTTTCTTCCAAATTCGGAATTGTCTGATATTCCAGAGCGTTGACACGACGACGTGTTTTTTCAATTTCACTCGCCATCAACTGGCAGGTTTTTTCAATTTCTGCCAAATCTAACAAATCTTGCAATGAATTTTCAATAGCAACAATTGTCTCATCCATTTCACTATTAGAAGCAACAAAACTATAATCACTATCGGATGATGTATCTAAATCCTCAATGTCTACATGTAATTTAGGCACCCGAACACTCATAATATTGTCTTCACGGATTCGCAAAGAAACATCTTTAGTTGGGGTAGCGAACGTCTCACTAACCATGCGGTCGTTTTCTAATGTTTTAGCTAAAACAAAATCTTGCATGACAGGTTGTAAATTCTCTTCAACTTTTTGGCGTAATTCATTATTTTGTCTAATTAATAAAATAAATTGACGTACTAATTCATCACGCTTGTCTTTAAGTAGTTTATGCCCTCTTGTGGCTAATTCAAGACGGTCTTTTAATTTACTCAGTTCACCACGTGTAGGTTTAACATTTAGCTTTGCCAAATGGCATCACTCCTTATCTGGTAAATACTGATCAATCATCGAAGATTTAATTCGTTTTAATTCTGATTTTGGTAATATATCTAATAATTCCCATGCAAGATGAAGTGTTTCAAAGATTGAACGCTCTGTATCAAACCCTTGATTCACATATTCCTTTTCAAAACGATCAGCAAATTCAACATAAAGCTTGTCTGTTGGAGATAATGCAGCTTCTCCTAAAACGGCTGATAGTTCTTTCGCTTGTTTTCCTTCAGCATAAGCTGCAAAGACTTGGTTCATCGTTGGAGCATGGTCTTCACGCGTCTTGCCTTCTCCAATACCATCATCTTTCAATCGTGACAAGGACGGTAATACATCAATGGGTGGACGGTAACCATTATTATATAACTCAGCTGAAAGAATAATTTGCCCTTCTGTTATATAACCTGTTAAGTCTGGAATTGGATGGGTAATATCATCTTCCGGCATGGTTAAAATAGGTAATTGTGTAACTGAGCCTTTTTTTCCCTCGATACGCCCCGCACGTTCATATAAGCCAGCTAAGTTGGTATATAAATAACCTGGATAACCACGTCGACCTGGCACTTCACGGCGTGCAGCAGAAACTTCACGCAAGGCTTCACAATAATTGGTAATATCTGTCATAATAACTAAAACATGCATACCTTTTTCAAAAGCTAAATATTCTGCTGTCGTTAAGGCAATTTTTGGCGTCGCTAATCGTTCGATTGATGGGTCACTTGCTAGATTTATAAACATCACAGAACGGTCTAGTGCGCCTGACTCACGTAAATCATCCATAAAGAATTGTGCCTCTTCGAAAGTAACACCCATCGCTGCAAAAACAACCGCAAAATTATCATCAGAATTCAATACAGCTGATTGTCTTGCAATTTGAGCGGCTAGTTCTTTATGAGGAAGCCCTGAACCTGAAAAAATAGGTAATTTTTGGCCACGAACCAATGTATTCAAATGATCAATGGTCGAGATTCCTGTTTGAATAAATTCATCTGGATAAACACGTGAAACTGGATTAATCGGCTCCCCTTCGATATCCAATTCTTTTTCAGATATAATAGCAGGTCCTTCATCCATCACTTTACCCATTCCATCAAAGACACGCCCAATCATGTCTTCTGAAACATCAATGGTTAATGGTTTCCCTTGAAAACGGACACGGGTTCTATCAATATTAATTCCGCTTGAACCTTCAAATAATTGAACAACAGCGGCATCTTCACTTAATTCTAAAATCTGTCCTTGGCGAATTTCACCTGTTTGTAATTCAACTTCCACTAAATCGTTATAATGCGCATCTTGAACCCCTTTTACAATCATAATTGGGCCTTCAATTTGAGAGGTTGTACGATATTCAATAATTCTTGCCATCTTAATTTTCCCCTCCAGTTTGTAAAACTTCACGCATATCTTGATCAATTTGTTCTTTAATTAAATCAATTTGATCTCTGTTATCTTCCGTAATTTCTTTACTACGTGCGATACGTTCACGTACCTGATTTGTGCCATTTTCGATATCAGAATATGTCGCACCATATTCTTGGGTTTCGCGAGCTTTTTCATCAAAATGCAAAATATTTGATAACATACTTGCTTGTTTATCAAAAGATGTATAGGTATCAATATCATCATAAGCATTTTGCTGTAAATAGTCTTCACGTAGCATCCTAGCTGTCATCATTGTGATTCGATCACGATCAGACAAGGACTCTACTCCAACTAGCTGAACAATTTCTTGAAGTTCACTTTCATTTTGTAAGATACTCATCCCACGATTAACCATTCCAAGCCAATTCATATTAGTCCTTTGGTTAATTGTTTCACCAATTTCATCTAAGTAAAGTGAATACGATTCTAACCAATCAACGGCTGGGAAATGTCGTCTTTGTGAAAGACCTGAATCTAAGCCCCAGAACACTTTAACAACTCGTAAGGTATTTTGTGTTACAGGTTCAGAAGTATCTCCACCTGGAGGTGAAACAGCACTTATAGCCGTTACCGACCCTTGTCTACCACTATTCCCAAGTACTTCGACAAGACCTGCACGTTCATAGTATTCAGCAATACGAGAACCTAAATAGGCAGGGTAACCTTCATCTCCTGGCATTTCTTCCAAACGTCCAGACATTTCTCGTAATGCTTCGGCCCATCTTGAAGTGGAATCGGCCATTACTGCAACAGAATAACCCATATCACGGTAATATTCAGCGATTGTAATCCCCGTATAAATAGAGGCTTCACGCGCTGCAACTGGCATATTTGAAGTGTTGGCGATCAAAATAGTCCGTTCCATCAGTGATTCACCTGTATTAGGATCAATCAGTTTTGGAAACTCATCTAATACTTCAGTCATTTCATTTCCACGTTCACCACAACCGATATAAACAACGATATCAACATCTGAATATTTAGCAATTTGATGTTGGATAACTGTTTTTCCTGCACCAAAAGGTCCCGGAATCGCAGCTGCCCCTCCTTTGGAAACAGGGAAAAATGTATCAATCACTCTTTGCCCTGTAATTAAAGGCTGTTTTGGTAGCAATTTACGTTTATATGGTCGCCCTTGACGAACGGGCCATCTTTGTTTCAAAGTTCCTTCGAATATACTACCATCTTTTTGCTCTACCGTATAAACGATATCATCAACTGTTTTTTCACCCGGTTCGATACTTTTAATTGTTCCTGAAACACCTTTTGGAATCATAATACGGTGTTCAACAATTTTAGTTTCTTGTACTACAGCAACAACATCACCATGTTCAACAGTATCACCAATCGAAACTTTAGCTTCTACTTCCCAAAGCTTTTCTTTATCTAAAACGGGAACGCTGACTCCTCGAGCTAAATACTCACTTTTGGTTACTTCTTCGATTTTTTCTAATGGTCTTTGAATCCCATCAAACATTTGTGACATTAATCCAGGACCTAACTCTACGGATAATGGTAATCCTGTTGTTTCAACGGGTTCATTTAAACCAAGTCCTGACGTTTCTTCATATACTTGAATAGCGGCGACATCATTTTCCATTTGAATAATCTCACCAATTAGTTGCAAGTTTCCTACTTTGACAATATCACGGATATTAGCTGATTCCATATTTGCAGCTTCAACTAATGGTCCAGCTACTTTAATTACTCTTCCTTGACTCAAATGTTTCCCTCCTTTTATTTTTCATCATTATAAAATATCAGCTCCAATAGCTTTTTCTACATTCTCTTTGATACGTGCCATACCTAATCCTTTACCTTTTTTATGGGTAGGAATTAAAATAACAGCGGGTACCATAACAGAATCATAATATCGTATTGTATCAGGTATAAGTTCAGCTATGTCTTCCGTTATATATACAACACCATATTGTTCTTTGGCTAATGTATCTAAAATAGTTGTGGCTTCTTGTGCTTTTGTCGTTGGATAAGCATCAAAGCCTAACATCTTAAAAGGAAGTATTGCATCTCGATTACCGACAACTGCAATACGATATGTATTTCTAGTCATAAACCGGACGCATCCTTTCTCTAATTTTCTCAGTTGAAATACCACTTATGCGTCCATTTAAAACAAGGCGTAAGTTGGTGATTTCCATTTCTTTGCGATATAAATAAAATAGCAAAGGTGCAACTTCATTAGACGTTAATTGTTCTTCTTGAAGCATTTGATACATATACTCCGTCTCCAATTGCTCCAATTGAAACGTCTCAATCGTGCCATCCTTCATTTTTTTAATATAATCGTCAAATGCTTTACTATAAGGTAATTGCGTAAAAGACTCAAACCATTCAGCAATTCGATTTTCCGAAACTAGACTTATCAACTCATTAATCGGAATAGACCCCTTATCAGTTGTCATCTCAAACATAAAACTGCGTGGTTTATTTAAATCTAAGCCACGTTTAACTGTAATGACATTATAGAAGTCAATCATTGTAGTAATTGTTGCATCAATAACAGGATTAGAATTAGCTTGCCTAATATCATCCAAATGATCAAAATAAGCCATGTCTAACCCTAAGTTAACGACTTTTATATCTTGATAGTTTTGATAATCTGACCAAATATGTTTCATTCGATCAATAATCACTTGAGGTATAACAGATGATTCATTTGTTTGAATAATGTGATATAACTCATCATAGCTAAATCGACCGATGGGAATCATTAAATTTTCAAGATCCTGATTCAGAATCTGATTTCTAAAAATAATTTTAAAGTTATGATAAATATATTTAGCCGCAAAAACCTCTACAACCGTTTGATCCGGCGCTTCTGCCAAAGCAAAACGATAGTTTGAAATTAGATTATTCATTAAATGTTCTTCAATCTTATCTAAATCCTGTAAATCTTCTGCTTTGAAAAAATAACGGGTATCTTCTAAAATACGCAAAGTCGCAGAAATCGAAGGACTGCCAAGTAATTGTTCAAATTGTTGACCATTTAAAAGGGTTCCTGAACGAACATCAATCAAGGTATTTATTTGACTATAATTTGTTTTACTCAAATAATTCACCTACGCTTCATTGAAAACACGTTTGGCAATTTCAGCACTCATATCATGACGCGTTGCATCAACCAATTTGGAATAAATATAATTATAATCCACACGACCAATCGAAATAATAAAGCCACCTTTTTTCTCAATAGGATGAAGGTTTATTTTGATCTTATTAAATTCAGCTTTTAAGTCTGATAAATCCTCTTCCGTGAAATGCTTCAAGGTATATTCACCAAATTGAATACGTAAATAATTATCGTGATACATTTCTAACACTTGATAAACAAACTTCAAATGTTCTTCCTTAGACCAATGATTCATCGCATCAATCGCTTGATCAAACATACTTACAATCATCTTTTGTTTACCAATCAAGGCTGATTGACGACGTCTATTTTCAACTTGTTGAATCTGTTGTTCATACTTATTTTTCATTCGTTCAAGTGCTAATTCTTCCTCATAAACAAAATTATCATGGAAATCACGACTGTCTTTTTCAAATTGTTTAGCAGCTTCTTCTTTTGCTCTATCTAGCTTTAACTGCCCTTTTTTATGCGCTTGCTTTATGACAGACGCTTGTAAGCGAGTTAATTCTGACATTAGATATCCCCCTTCTTAAATAATTCAATTCTAATAAATATCTCCTTAAATTAATAAGAAAGAAATAACAAATGCTAAAATAGCGTACATTTCCACCATCGAAGCAAAGATAATACCTCTTGATGTCTCTTCTGGACGTTTAGCTAAAATTCCCATAGAAGTTGTAGCAACTCTTGCTTGGTCGCCTGCTGAGAAGTAACCAACAATGGCGATAGGTAAAGAAGCAACTAATAATCCAAATCCTTGTTCTAAACTCATACCAGGTTCCATTTCTAAGAAGATCATAAAACCAATAACGAAACCATATAGACCTTGTGATGCAGGCATCAGTTGTAAAATCAATGCTTGTGCGAATTTCTCAGGTTCTTCTTTAACTAAAGAAGCAGCTGCTTGACCAACGGTACCTAGGCCTCGAGCAGAAGATATCCCACATAATGAAACTGCTAAAAACACACCAAGTCCTGCTAAAATCATGCCACCATTTTCCATAAAAAAGTTCATAAACTTATTCCCCTACTTTCTGATTTTTCGTTATCGAAACATATTTCTCATTAATTTGTAATGGCTTAAACGGACGTCCATTACCTATATAGAACTTACCAAAAAACTCAACAAATATTAAACGTAAGCTGTGGACTCCACCTGTTAGGAGTGACAAGGACATGTTGAAGATATGTAAAAAAGCAAATATGACTAAGCCAATTGTGATACGACCAATAAATGGAATTTGTCCGACAATAATGTTAAAGGCCGCTCCAATACTAATTCCTGACAGTCCAAGCGCCATTAAACGAGAGTAACTGATAATATCTCCAAAGTAACTAACTGCATTTAATAGTCCTAACAAACTTGTTCCAAGGCCAGAAATACTGCCTGCTTCAATCACATTCGCTACCATCATGCCAATAAAGCTGATAATAATCATTCCAACGCCGACAGTCATTAACGCATCCATATTTGGAATAAAGAAACTTAAAGCGACTAGTACAATCCCTATTAATACAACGATCCAATGAATACCATCTGAATAAGCTTTAGCATAATTTTTATCTTTTATTTGTAAATATGTATTAATACCAAAAGCGATTCCCATGTGGATAATACCAATAGCCAATGATAATATCATGACTTCCATAACGGATGACTGTAAGTCTATCAGCTGCATCCATTCAACAGTAAAGCCGAAGAAAGATCCATAAATAATTCCCCAAACCATAACTGAAATACCTAAACTTAGGATTAGATTTAAGATGTTCTTAACACTGTCTGTTACTTTAAATAATAATAATGGCACCAAGGATACTGCTGAGATTAATAAACCATAACCTAAGTCAGCAATCATCATACCGAAAAATAACCAGTAAAATGGCATCACAAATGGTGTTGGATCAACTTCTTTATAATTAGGTAATCCATACATCGTTGTGATCATTTCATATGGTTTAAAAATGCCTTTATTTTTGAGCTTTGTAGGTACGGTATCATAGTCATTTTGGTCTAATGGCTGGATTTTAGCTACAACTAATTGCTCAAATCTATCTTGGATTGTTTGTAGAAAATGCGTCGTATTGTCTGCTTCAATCCATCCGTTAATGACAACTAAATTATCTGCCTTTTTTAATGCATATTTGACTTGTTCGCGCGCAGATAAATTATTGACATATTCATATTGAATTTTAAGTTCATCGAGAGTTGATTGATAAGTTTTTAATGTTTCAACAATTTCTGAGCGTTCATATTTTGCATCTTTGATTGTCTGATTCCATTCATCCAGTTGATCTTTTGGTAACTTATCCGAAGTATATTTAAAAGGGAGAAATTGGTAGGTCTTTAGGTCATTTAATATTTGTGAATTTTCTTTACTATAGCTAAAGACGACTACACCATAATCATTTTCATCAATAAAAACAACTTCAAAAAAATAATTTTCATTTTCTCTTAAGTAGTTAATAAAGCTGTCTTCATTGGTACTAGGCACACGACCTACAACGCCATTAACATAGCTAAAACCGTTTAATTTGTTTGGTGTGATTTCAAGATTTTTCCATCTTTCTAAATCATTAACCTTATCACGTGTATCTTCAAGAACCACTTCTAATTCATCTAAACGTTCTACGAGTTGAATTGTTTGTGAAACAATTTCTTTTTCATCAAACTGTTCACCATGTAGTTGAATGTGATTAAAACTTACTTCACGTTTCCCATCTTTAAAAGTTTTGATAAATGATGGTTTTTCAACAAAGCGATCGGCTAATTCGATTGCTCGTTCAATATTATGTAAACGGTCATCTAAATCTTCCAAAGCTTCTTTGCTAGTATTGACTGAAGATTGTTTTTCATATTCATCTAATAATTCGTCTGTCGATTCCTCTAAACTATCCCATGGATCCTGATTATCTAAATTAATTATTTCTACTTGCTGCAGACCTTGAAGCTCCATTAGCAAATCGTCTACTATATGTTCGGGAGTTAGAAGAGTTAGCTTATTCATTTTACTAATTGCCATATCGTTTCACCACCTCTTTAATAATTTGCGGGACATATTCCGTTTTTGAAATCTCTAATGCATCATCAATGCGTTTCTGGTTATGATTTAATGCATCTTCTAGTTCTTGCTCGGCATGTCGAAGTCTTTCCTTTAAGCTTCCTTCTAATTCAGCTAGTTTTTTATCACGAGAAATTTCTAATTCTCTCTTTTGCTCTGCCAATCGATTTTTATAATCTTGATGGACTTGGTCAATTTGATGATCGTAATCATTTTGAATTTCAAGAGCTTGATTTTCAATCGCTTCGACTACTTGCATGGTTGTTTTGGCCATTTTATCACCTCCATTTCTGACAATTACTCTTTAATTATAACAAATAACGATGCATTATTCAGGTTTTTTGTTTTAAATTTTCAATAAAATCAATGTTTCTGATTGGATTTAGTTATATATTGACATATTAATATTATCGTCAAAACTTGCGATAACTATTTTAACAAACAAAAAAAACGACATTTTCAAATAAATGTCGTTTTGTCTTAGTATGATAAGAATACTTACTCATTCCATAGTAATAAAACATTAAATTTTAAACAAAAAATTATTTTTTTATTGTTTTTTAATCTTTATTATTATTTTTTAATTGTAATTTCTTCTACACCGTTCATATAAGGGACTAGCACTTCAGGAATTTTTACAGTTCCGTCTGCTTGTTGGTTGTTTTCTAAAATAGCAACAACAGTTCGTCCAACAGCTAAACCTGATCCATTTAAGGTATGAACAAATTCAGTTTTACCTTCATCGTTACGGAAACGAATTTTAGCACGTCTAGCTTGGAAGTCTTCACAGTTAGAACATGAAGAAATTTCACGGTAGGTATTTTGTGCTGGTACCCAAACTTCAATATCATAAGTTTTCGCAGCCGATAATCCCATATCACCGGTAGATAAGGTAATCACTCGATAAGGTAACTCTAAAGCCTGTAAAATTGCTTCAGCATTACTTGTCATTAATTCTAATTCTTCATAAGAATGATCTGGATGCGCAAATTTCACCATTTCAACTTTATTAAATTGGTGCAAACGAATTAATCCACGTGTATCACGTCCAGCGCTTCCTGCTTCAGAACGAAACGATGGCGATAAAGCTGTAAATTTAATGGGTAATGCTTCTTGATCAATGATTTCATCGGCATAATAATTGGTTAATGGTACTTCTGCCGTAGGAATTAAAGAAAAATGTCTTTCGTCTGTTAATTGGAAAGCATCTTCTTTAAATTTAGGGTATTGTCCTGTACCAAACATGGCTTGATCGTTAACAATATATGGGGGAATCATTTCAGTATAACCATGTTCTTGCGTATGCATATCTAACATGAAGTTATACAATGCGCGTTCTAAACGAGCACCAAGGCCTTTATAATACACAAAGCGACTTCCTGCTACTTTTGCTCCACGTTCAAAATCTAGGATGTCTAGATTTTCAGCAATATCCCAGTGGTTTAATGGCTCAAAGTCAAATTCAGTTGGTGTACCCCATCGTCTATTTTCAACATTTGCTTCTTCATCTTCACCTACAGGAACAGATTCATGTGGTATATTAGGCAAGATAAATTCGATTGCTTCTAATCGCTCGGTAACGTCTGCTAATTGGGCATCGAACTGAGCAATTGATTCACCAACAATTTTCATTTCAGCTATTTTATCATCAGCATTTTCTTTATTACGTTTCAATTGGGCAATTTCTTGTGATGTTTGATTACGATATTGTTTTGCCTGCTCTGTTTTTAAAATAACTTCACGTCTTTCTTCATCTAAAGTCCGATACTCATCCAAAACTTCTCTTTTCACACCACGAGCTGCTAATAATTTAGCCGTTGCTTCAAATTCATCTCTTAATTTTTTACGGTCTAACATAAAATACCTCCTATAAATATAAAAAAAGCCCTCATCTTTTTGGGACGAAAGGCTCTTTTCGCGGTACCACCCGAATTCAAATATTCCTTATTGAATATTCACACTCTATATCGATAACGGTGATACCGGCACTATTTAATCAAAAAGTTTTCATAGGCATAAAATAAATGTGGATTCACTGATTAATTTTAATGATTTGCACCAACCATCATCTCTCTAGAAAAACGCTTCAGCTACTATTCATTCTTAACTGTATTATAAAAGATAAAATTTCTTTGTCAACTAGAACTGACAAAGGCTGCTCGCTACCAGTTTAACTGATTAGCTTTTTGTGTATCATCATAATGATGAATTTTTTCTAAGCCTTGAAAATTTTGCTGTCTTAAAGCTTCATAAATAATAATATTAGCTGTATTGGATAAATTCAGTGACCGAACATGTTGGTCATTCATTGGTATTCTTAGACATTGTTCTTTATATCTTTCCATAAATTCTATCGGTAAGCCCGTTGTTTCTTTACCAAAAATAAAATATTGATCTGAGAAGCTGGAATCAGCTAGATTAGCCTCAGTATATACTCTTGGTGCAAACTTAGTAATTAGATAGAGAGATTTATCATTTACAATGTCTAAAAAAGCCTCCAAGGAAGCATGGTATTCAATGTCGACAGCATGCCAATAATCCAAACCTGCACGCTTTAACATTTTATCATCTGTACTAAAGCCAAGTGGTTCGATTAAGTGCAAAGTCGTATTCGTAGCGGCACACGTCCGAGCAATATTACCTGTATTCGCTGGCATAAGCGGTTTATACAATACAATATGATTTTTCATAACATTAATCTCTTTTCTAACGTTGGTCTCTTGGTAAACGCTTGTTTCTAAGGGTTTCTAATGCTGTTTCCATTTCTGCAATTGTTTCTGGATCTGTTTCTTTAGCCAACTGGTCTGCGACACACTCTACCATCGCTTCATTGTAATACCTTTGAATTTGACCAATTGCCCAAGCAGCAGTTCCTCGAATCATAGGACGTGGGTCTTCTTCTAAAACTTCGATTAATTGAGGCAATGCTGTTTGATCACGGAAATTGGCTAATGCAATAATGGCATTCCTTTGAAGAGGTTTTTTACCGCGCCACGATCCAGCCATTTCACCAAATTGTTCTTTAAATTCACGATTTGTCATGGTTAACATTGGCTTTAACAAAGGTTGTACGGCTTCAGGTTCAGGTTCCATTTCTGGGTGAATATGAAAATTCTTACCTTGGTTATACGGACAAACTATTTGACAGATATCACAACCATAAATGACATGGGTTATTTTACGGCGATATTCAGCAGGCATGTAGCCTTTCGTTTGCGTTTGAT
This sequence comes from Fundicoccus sp. Sow4_H7, assembly GCF_052115865.1. Taxonomy (NCBI): domain Bacteria; kingdom Bacillati; phylum Bacillota; class Bacilli; order Lactobacillales; family Aerococcaceae; genus Fundicoccus; species Fundicoccus sp. Sow4_H7. Next base: position 243,678 of record NZ_JBQKME010000002.1, read on the forward strand.
AAGACAAACAACGTCTACCATTCATTCTACCATCACCTAATAATGCATCGGTTGGGCAAGCATCGATACAACGATAACAATCACCACAACCAAAAGCGACTTCTTCATCTGTTTCAAATTCAATATCCGTAATAATTTCACCTAAGTAGACATACGAACCAAATTCTTCCGTTATTAAAAGGCCATTACGCCCAATAAAACCGAGCCCCGCTCTTTGAGCGGTTACGACATCCATTAATTCTCCTGTATCAACCATTGGTTTAAAATTTGCATCAGCATATTCATCTTGAATAACCTCAACTAAGCGATTCATACGATCTCGTAAAACATGATGATAGTCCGTTCCCCACGAAGCTCTCGAGAAAAACCCTCTTCGTTTATCTTTTTCTTGAGGTAGAGGATCTTTTAATTGACTTGGATAAGCTAAGGCAATTGCAATAATTGTTTTAGGTTTATTAAAAATACGTTCTGGATAAATTCTGTCTTCAATGACTGGATGTTCAAAGCCAGTTGTATGTCCAGCTGCTTTTTGCTCCCTCAGCGAGTCTTCTAAATGATTGAAGGGCTCAGCTGAAGCAAATCCTATTTTATCAATCCCAATGTCTTTTGCAGCTTGAATAATTCTTTGTTTAAAATCAGCCGTTGCTTTCAATTCGTTCACCCCTCCAATCACTCTTTTAAAGTTATTTTAACATATAACTTCATTTTCTTCGCCTATTTTACTATAATCATTCTTCTAAATAGATAAAACCAGTAAACAAGGCTTAGTTAAAGCCGCATCTACTGGTTTAAAATTTAACTTAAATAAATTAAGCTTCTTCCTCTTCTTCAGAATCAGATTCGCCAATTACTTCGGGCTCTAATTCTTCTGCATCAACTTCTTCAGCTTCTTCTGGTTCTTCAGTTGGAACAGAAACTGTAACGATGGTTGCTTCTAGATCATCTAAAAGTTCTACGTTTTCAGGTAATTCTAAATCGCTCATTGAACGAGTATCACCGATTTCTAATCCTGTTACATCAATTTCAAAATGGTTAGGAATGTTATCTGGTGTTGTTTCAACAGAAACAGTGTTAACAACTAATTCAACAATACCATCCTCAACCGTTTCAGCATTCACTAAACGTAATGGTACATCAACTGTAAGTTTTTGGTCAGCTGAAATAGCTTCTAAATCTAAACTATAAACTTCATCTTTTAAAGATGCGCGTGTATAATCTTTGATCCATACTTTTTGAACTTTACCATCGTAGTTAAGATCAAAAACGGCGTTTGTACCTTCAGCTTTTAATAAAGCTTCAAATTCTGCACGGTTAACCAACAATGAAACAGGTTCAACTGTTTTACCATAAAGTGATGTAGGGATTTTTCCTTCTTTACGAGCTTTACGGGAATCGCTTGTTCCAGTTGCTGTTCTTAAATCTGCATTTAAATTCATTATATTGTATTCTCCTTTATATAGTTTCCGATGCTCAAGTTATAAATTTTGCACATTCCTTATATTATCAAATTTTCTATAAAATTGCTAGAAAAAATTGGCTTTTTTTATTACAATAGAGATAAGTCATAAGTTTTTTCAATGAATACGAGCATTTTACATAAACAAAAATACGTTAAAAGTCTAGAGGAGGCTATATGAAAGCTATTTTAAAGCAAATGAAAGCATTTGATTATGTCATCATTGTAGTTTGTCTCATCATCTCTTTCTTACCTAATATCGTTACCGCAAATATTTATTCGAATAGTAATGATGAACAAACGATTGTTGCATTAATTAAAATTAATGGTCAAGAAGTCGATCGTTTTGTCTTAGGCGATGAAACAGAAGATTTTGAAAAGACTTATTATCCTGATACAGGACAATATAATATCATTCAAAAACAAGGCGACCAAATTCGAATCCAAGAAGACAACAGTCCTGATCAAATCGGTGTTCGGACAGGTTGGATTAGTCAGCCTGGTCAAACAGCTATCTGCCTTCCACATGGATTTATTATTGAAATCCAAGGTAAGGTTGATGAAGATCCGCTTATACTACCTTTATAACACATCATACCTCTATCAAATCACGATAGAGGTATTTTTTTATTTAACAATATGATAAGCGTCATTAGTTAATTCAAATGTGTCCTTTAGGCCTTCACTCAAGTGTACACCCTTATCTTTATCAATAAATACCGCTTCAATTCCTTCAGTTTGGTTAACAAACGCAAGACCATCTTCAATACCGAATAAGAATAAAGCTGTTGAATAGGAGTCACCATCAAAGGATGTTTGGGCAAAAACAGTCACACCACTAACTTCATTTTCTAATGGATAACCTGTTTCGGGATCCATAATATGGTGATAAATTTCGCCATCCTTTTCAAGATAACGTTCATAAATACCAGAAGTCACAACGGCTCTATCAATCACTCTTTGAGCCCCAACGACAGAGCCACGACTTTGATCAGGATCTTGCACACCAACATTCCAGCCGTTTTCGTTAGTAGGAGAGCTACCCATTACAACAACATTCCCACCTAAATTGATGATGGCAGTTGTGATACCATATTTCTTAAAAATATCCACAATACGACCACCGATGTAACCTTTAGAAATACCACCTAATTCCATTACCATGCCTTCTTCTTCTAACATAACGGAAACATCTTGCGGATTCAAAGCTATTTTTGTATAGTCAATCTTTTTTATGGCAACTTGGATTTCTTCATCTGAAGGGATGCGAGCATCCCCAGACCCAATTTGCCATAAATTTGTAATCGCACCAATCGTAATGTCAAATTTTCCATCTGATTGGTCTCCAATTTGGATAGCTCTTTCGATAACAGTGTATGTTTCAGGATCTACCTTGACGAATTCTTTGCCTGCTGCTTGATTAATACGATAAACATCTGAACCTTTTAAGTTAGTAGAAAATATCTTCTCCATCTCAGTCATATAATCAAACGCTTCTTGCATGGCATCTTCCGTATTTTCATGATAAATCTGAATTTGAACAGCCGTATGAAGTAATGATTCAGTTCGTGTCAATGGTTCTTCACTTATAGGTAGAGGCTCAACATCTTCAATCGGAGTAGCTGTTGATGTAACCTCAATATCAGAATCAGATGAACTCTCTTGCCCATAAATAATATTGACAGGCGAACTAATTAATAACATAGCGGCTAATAAATACTTATTAAATTTAGAAACCATAATAAATTACTCCCATATAATAAATTGTAAATATTGTTAATATTTTAACATATTTTATTATATGATGGTATCTTTACAGTTATATATTAAAATAGCGAATTGTCTTTACGAAAGTAATGAAGACAACCGCTATATTAAAACTATTTTCTATTGTAAACCATTCTCGTTAAAATAGGTGTAACAATGACCGTTAAGATGGCTATCGTTAAAATTTGGGCAACCGCTGATGGCACAAAAGTCATTAGAGCGGGTGAAGATGCAGCAATGATGGCCGGAAAGGCAGTTGATGCTCCAGCAGCTGTCGTCATCGACATTCCCACTACACCATTATTTTTTAGGACATTTTTGTCAACGATGAACAATGGCGACATCAATAGGTAGAATAGGATACATAATATAATACCTGATCCACCTGACTGCAGTGCTTCAATTAGATTCATTCCTTGACCAAGATTCCAGCCTAAGATAGGGGTTAGCACACTAACGCCTGTTCCAAAAATTGTATTGAACTCTTGATCAATATTTCCCAGAACAATCCCAATAATCAAAGGGATAAAAGTTGAAACAATTGGCATCCAGTCAATGGAGCCTCTACCTGAAAAGGCATAAACAATCATTGGAAATACCGGAATACTAAATAAGGCTGTTAAGGCAAAAGCAGCTTGATCTTCTTTATTACCATATTCCCAAACCAATGCAATATACACTGCTGGGTTCATACTAAACATCGCAACGGTAAATGCAATCGCACTAATACCAAAGATTCCTGTTTGTCCAAAAATATTGATATAAAGTAAGCTCACTGCAAAAGCGATGATTAATTTAACCAACACAATCATGCCGTGTCGTTTAAATAAAGATGTTAATTGGTTTAAATCAATCATGAGTCCTGAACAAAAAGTTAACATACCAATGATAAAATTCGTACTGGTTCCACCTAGGAAGGCTTCGGTTACCCCACCCAATCTAAATAAATTGGGTGATATTGTATATAATAGTGCACTTAATAGCATTGGAACGAGAAATGTTCCAGCCGGGATTTTTTTAAGAAAACTTACCATGTAAATCCTCCTATTTCTTTTATCTTAAATAAATACTCGCATGCTTATTTTATATTAAAGTCAATAAACTATGAAGTAAAAAGACATACAAACCTAAGTTTATTTCCATAAAAAAACGCGAATGGAATTATCCACTCGCGTTATAATAGTATTTATTTTATGGGTTAAAAGAAACGTGAACGTGGTCATAATGATTTGCTGTGACACTTCCACGGTCTTCCATCAAAGACCATGATTGATTCCAAGAACCATAAATTTGTTGTTCCCAGATAACATATGAAATATTGTGAGCTCCCATGTTACTGATCGCGTATTGAGCAATCGCATCACCTAGATCAGAACCAACAGGTACCATGAAGTCAACGGCTAATCCCTGACCGTGGTCACCACCATCACCAGGACGATATGTACTGAATGATGTAACGCCAAAGACGCTTGCTACTTCATCTTTAAAAGCAGCGGCATTGTAGCTTAAACCAGAGTTTGATGGGTTAGTTGTCGGATCATATGGTGGAGTTGATGGCTCAACCGCTGGCTCTTCTGGAATGATTTCTTCCACAACAGGTTCTTCTTCAACTGGTTCTTCCACAATAACTTCTTCTTCGATAATTGGTAGTTCTTCTTCTACAGGAAGTTCTTCGTCAATAATCGGAAGTTCTTCTTCTAGAACCGGAAGTTCCTCATCAACGATTTCTTCTTCAATAACCTCTTCAGAAATAATTTCCTCGATTGTTTCTTCGTCGATACTTTCTTCGATAATATCTTCAACTGGAACTTCTACAATAATTTCTTCTTCAAGCCAATCTTCTACTTCATCGATCACATCAACTGGGATAATTTCTTCTGACACAGGAATTACTTCTTCAGTGATATTTTCTTCGATGATTTCTTCTTCGATGATTTCTTCTTCGATGATTTCTTCTTGGATTACATCGTCAGATTCTACCACTTCAGAAATAACAGGTGTTTCAGACCATTCTGGTACTTCTGTAACAATACCAACTGAGTTATTAGCCTCTGTTTCCACTACGATTTCGTCTGTTTCTACATCTTCATGATTTTCCACAATAATTTGTTCTTCAATTGCCACATCTTCTGAAAATGTTTCAGGTAAATCAATATCAAAACCTTCGCCATCTGGTGTTACAATCGTTAAGTTGGCAACAAATTCGTTTTCTTCTGCTGTCGTTTGATAGGTTGCTGTTAATAAAGTATCTGGGAAGATTAAATCAATATTTACAATGTTATTAATCTCTGCTAACACATTTAAATCAACTTCTAAAGCTTCAGAAATAACACTTAATGTATCTCCATATTGAATCGTATAAATCAATTCATCATCTTCATTAACGACCATGTCTGCTAAAACTTCTTCAACTATACGAGCTTGCCATACATCGTTTGCTTCAAAAGCACTAACACCGATGCTTGAACTCATTATTGCTAGCAATGAGGTGCTAATCCATAGTTTCTTCTTAAAATTCATATTATATTCACCTTTTGCATATTATTTTTCACAAATGTAAGTTTATCACAGCCTTTATATTATTCAACAGCTTCAATCGCTTTTTAAATGAACTGTATTCGTTTTGAAATATATACCCTAAAAATTGATTTTTTGTAATATTTTTATAAAAAGGAATGAAATCTAGTTTGCTACAAGAGAAACTTTGAGTTAGTTCTAGAAATTGTGTAAATTGATTGAGTTATCGTAGGTATGAAGTAGCTAATCGTTTCCTCAACGAATACAAAAAATGTCTTCATTACTGCGATGAGTTTAAAACTTTAGCCAGGTCCTTTCATGGTTTTTACACAATTTTGTGGACTTTATCGTGTATGTATTAAATAACAGTTAATGTATGTCTATGGAAGTATTGACTGACAATAAATACCTTTATCGGTTTAACCTTACTGATCAACAATTTAAATACACACCAAAATTAAGTCAATAAAAAAACAGAAACCACTAACTCGTAAATGAATTAGTAATTTCTGTTTTATATTTATCCGAAACCATTTGTTTCAGACTTTTATTCTTTAAATCAATTATAAATTATTCTGACTCGTCATCTGATTCTGATTCTGATTCATCTTTTGATGATGACTCATCAGTAGATTCTTCAGATTCTTCTTCATCTTTTAATGACACTTCAATTGTTTCTTCGTTACCTTCAGCTGCAGCTTGCATTAATAATAAAGTATATTTTTTGAATGCTTCACTTGTTTCTGTAGCACCTGAAACAACATCAACTTCATTAGGATTTTGTGATTCTAATAAACTTGCAACTAATTCTTCTACAACTTCACCAAATTTGTTGCCAGTATGCTCTTCTAATAATTTGTTATATTCCTCATCTTCTGACTTCAAGTTTCCTTCATCGTCTACCATATCATAATTAGCTTCAGCAATTTCGCCGTCTTTAACTACGATTGTATAACGGTGAGCCCAACCATGATCATCCGCATCCGTTTCAAGTGAATATTCACCATCTTGTAACTCTAAATCTTCAGGATTAACAACTACTTCAGATGCTGATTCAGTTGACTCTTCTGATTCGTCTGACTCGTCGGTTGACTCTTCAGATTCTTCTGCTGATTCCTCTGACTCGTCGGTTGATTCTTCTGATTCTTCTGCTGATTCATCAGACTCGTCGGTTGATTCTTCTGATTCTTCTGCTGATTCCTCTGACTCGTCGGTTGATTCTTCTGATTTCTCCGCTGATTCTTCAGACTCTTCTTCAGATTCTTCGGACTCTTCTTCAGATTCTTCGGACTCTTCTTCAGATTCTTCGGACTCTTCTTCAGATTCTTCGGACTCTTCTTCAGATTCTTCGGACTCTTCCTCAGACTCTTCAGATTCTTCCTCAGACTCTTCTACTACTTCAACAGATTCTACTTCTACACTAACTTCTTCTTCAACAGATTCCACTACAGTACTTGTTGCTTCCTCTACTGATTCAACAGATTCTTGTGAGTCACCACAAGCTGCTAAAACCATCATTGAAGCCAGTAAAATTGAACCTCTAGTTAATAATTTTTTCATTTCCATTATGAAATACACTCCTTAAACAGTCTGTCTTTCAAAAACATAATTTCATATTAAACTAAATCTTTTTTTTTGTCTAGTTAACACAATTATATAATTAAAATAATTTTATTATATTAAATATTTTGGGACAAAATAAACTTTTGATAGTGCTGTTTCTTGGCATACTAATGAGCTAAGTTGCTTGTTTTGTTATTATCTATAAATTTAAACTATAAATATCCTGAATACATTTTATATCAATCAGTTGCATTTCTAAGTAACATTAAAGACTTGTTGAGCCTGTCTTTATTTAGATAAAAGCTATTTTAGAATTCAACCAATGCCATTTAAGGAAAAAAAGGCAATAAAATAAACAGAAGCCACTACTTCATAAATGAAATAGTGATTTCTGTTTATTTAGATAACTGAAACCTTTTAACTCTCTTAAAGCTTACTCTGCATCTTCTGTTGACTCTTCTTCTACAGTCTCTTCTGTTGCTGATTCTTCTGTGGCAGCAGATTCTTCCGCGTCTGTTGATTCTTCAGTTTCTGCTTCACCTTCAGCAGGAGCTGCCAACGCAATTAAGTCATCAATTGCATGTGTTAAATCTTCATCATTAATTTGTACATTCGCTTCTTGAACTAAACGTCCAATAATTCCGAATGCATAAGCTGAATCTTCTAAACGACTATTAATATATTGTAACTCTACTTCTTCACGCACTTCTTCTAAAGGTGCTTTTGAACCGTTATTGATTGTACGGATTACGTGAAAACCAAAGTTTGATTCAACAGGTTCTTGTGTCATTTCACCATTTTCTTGCGAAACAACCGCTTCTTCAAATTCAGGAACCATTTGACCAGTTGTGAATGATCCTAAAAGACCTCCGTTTGAAGCAGAACTATCAAGTGAAACTTCTTGAGCTACGGCATCAAATTCTTCGCCATTATTAATTCGTTCAATAACATCATATGCTTCTTCTTCAGTTTCAACTAAAATATGTTGTGCTTCCATAATTGGAGAATATTCATTGTCATAATAGCTTTGAATAGCTTCATCTGACATATCTGTATTTTGTTCAATTACTGATTGAAATAAATTACGTAAGTAAATTTGTTCAGTAAATTCTTCAGTCGAACCTAATTGTTGGTAAGCTAATAATTGATCAAAAACTTCTTGTCCACCAGCTTCATCAATTTGTCCTTGTACTTCTTCTTCTGCTGCGGTTCTTAAAGCAGTTGCATCAGGAACACTATTTTCAAGGACCATTTCTAAAATAAGTGTACGTAAAGTTACGTCTCCTGCAACGGCTTTTAACTCTTGATAAAATTCCTCTTGCGTTATTTCTTTATCACCAACAGTTGCAATAACACCATCTTCTTGTGCTAGTACTGCTGTTTGAAATACTCCACCTAAGGCAACAAATGATGTTGTTGCTACAATTATTTTCTTAAAACTTTTTTTCATTTAGAAAATCGACTCCTATTTATTAATTTTTTTAACTAACAAAGTACACTATACCATTAAATATTAGTCAAACTAAAGCGAATACAAGAAACTTTAAGAAATTTCATTAAAATTTTCTATATTAACTTCAATACTTTGTTGCAATCTTTCTGCACGATCTTTAATTCTACGCATTCTAGGCTGCGTTTCTTCTTGAAAATGTTTCAAAGATAACTGAATATCTTCCGATGCTGTTTGAGCACTTGAAAGACCTTCTTTTGTCAAACGTTCAATAGCCATTCTTAAATTATCAACTTTAAAACGAACATCATTAACGTCTTCAGTCGTTTGATCCACAAAGTCTTTAAGATTTTGTCTTGTTTCACGACCACTAGCTGGAGCATTCATTAATCCAGCTATACCTCCAAATACTGCTCCCCAAAATAACCCACTTCCAAATCCTGCCATCATTCCCACTCCTTATTTTATAGATTGGTTAATGCTATTAGCAATTTCACTAAGTTCTTCTTGCTGATATTTATTTTGATTATTTTCAAATTTAAGCGCAAAACCTTCATCTTCTTGGTAACGAGGAATTAGGTGAATATGTGAATGAAAAACTGATTGGTATGCTAGAGCTTCATTGTTATTAACCAAATTCAAGCCTTTCATATCAGGAAACGCCTCTTTTAATGCACGTGCTAATTTAGGCACACGGGCAAAGAAATCAGCCGCTAATGTTTCATCTAATTCATAAATATCTTTAACATGCTCTTTTGGAATGACTAAAGTATGTCCTTTCGTCACCTGAGAAATATCTAAGAAGGCATAAACTTTATCATCCTCATAAACTTTTGACGAAGGAATTTCACCATTAATTATTTTGCAAAAAATACAATCATTCATCAAACTAACTCCTATCTGCTTATTTAGCTATCATTATCAGAATACTTATGATGATATTTTAACATAAACGAACGATAAGCTAAAGAATCCCCACACCCTTTAAAATAAATATCACTATCTTTATACCATGGCATGCTTACCTCAATCTAAACAAATCAATAAATTTCATTTATCAAGAAAATTCATACTATATTCATAATTACTTCATAAAAAAGATTGTTCTTCAATCTTATTTCGATTATTCATCACTAATCTATGCATTTCATATGCTATAATATTCAAGTAAGGAAGAGAATTATATTAGCATAATTAAGGAGGTACATTTATGTTAAATATACGATTTAATTTATATAAAAAAACAATCATCTCATTGATTATTGCCTTTTCTGTTTTCACATTATCAAATGTAACGGTTATTGCTCAAAGTGATGCTGAAGATACTGAGATTGAATATGTACAATCTGAAGGGACAGATTTTGATTCATTTATACCCTACTCTCAATTTGTGAAGTATCAATATTTAGGCAATGGGTCAAATTTTTCAATTAAAGATATTATCATGGAATATACACCCGATGCGAACGGGGTATTTCAAGTAACAGAGTTCACCGGAGACCAGGCAAAAGCCTTCATCTATCAAAAACGTGAAACGGGTCTCTATGAACTTGCCTTCTTTGATCAATATCACGATGTGGAAGATTTAAGATATTCAACTGATGCAACGGATGGCGTTGATTCACTTATTTTACCTGCCAATTTAAGTGTCGGTTATACTTATCAATCTGGTTATAATAATGAAGCTATCCGCACCATTATTGACAAGTATTCTATCGTCACGATAGGTAATATTAGTTATGAAGATGTCTTTTTAATTGAAGAGCAATCGACAAGTAATGGTCAAAATATGAAAAAACAATTCTACTTTGCGCCTCAATATGGGATTATCCAAGTAGATCAAATTCATAGTGATGGCAGTACATCTCCACTCATGCAACTATCACATACAGAAGGATTTATAGGTCACTAAAATTAATTTTTACTTTAAAATCATGTTTTTGCCTTGCAAAAACATGATTTTGTTAGTATTATGAGAAAGTTAGGTCAGCGTAGTGTAATGGATATCACACAAGATTCCGGTTCTTGTAATGGGGGTTCGATTCCCTTCGCTGATGTTATAGAAACGCACCTAAAAGGTGCTTTTTTCATATCTTTTTTCAAATTTTGGAGGTTTATATGTCAAGAAAAAATAATAATCGTATGATGGTTTATATAGCGACGCTGGCTGCCCAAGCGGTTATTATCAGCCTGCTTGAGCGCTTTATCCCCTCTCCTTTTGCTTTTGCCCCAGGTGCTAAACTCGGTTTATCAAATTTAATATCTGTCATTGCTATCTTTACTTTGCCTTTTAGATACAGTCTTCAAGTTGTCCTTTTAAAATTTGTCCTGACTGCTCTTTTAGGTGGAACATTATCAACCTTTATCTATAGTTTTTCAGGTGGAATGCTGAGTTACTTTATGATGTTACTGGTCAAACAGTTAGGTCCAAAACGTGTTAGTATTATCGGAATTTCCATTCTCGGTGGTGTGATGCATAATGTCGGCCAGCTAAGTGCAGCCGCTCTTATGGCTCAATCTTGGTCTGTTTTAAATTACCTACCGGTTTTATCTATCAGCGGAATGTTAGCAGGTTTTGCTGTGGGAATTGGTGGAAATTATTTACTGAACCGAATTTCCGTTTTACGTGTTTACCATACAGAATTAACAGTATCTGACAACCAAGCATCATGGTTAAATCCAATTGAAGAAACTGAAAAATAATTAATGATTTCCAAACAAAGACCCCATAAGCATTGTGTTAACAATGTTTATGGGGTCTTTAATGTAGATATTTATTTAAAGGTTGGACGATACATGCTTCGGCGATCCATTGGATAAATGGCTTCACTGAATTCACCTGGTTTTGTTTTTGAAGTGGCTGATAAAATCATATTAACGGATGCATCTAAATTATCAATCATATGAATAACCTCAGCTTCCAGTAACCTTGGTGTCACAGGACTTCCATATTCCAACTTACCATGATGTGATAATACCACATGCTTTAACAAGACAATTGCTTCATGATCCGTATTAATCCCTATTTCTAGACATGCCCGATCAATCATTTCATTAATAATCACAATATGACCTAATAATTGGCCTTTAAATGTATATTCCGTCGACATTGGGCCACTTAACTCAATTGTCTTGCCTAAATCATGTAAGATGATACCACCAATTAATAGGCTAGAATTCAATTCAGTATAGACAGTCAACAGATGACGCGCAATTTTCAACATGGTTGTCGTATGATAGCTCAAGCCACCAGCAAGTGCATGATGGTTTCTTTTTGCTGCTGGAAAAGTATAGAAGTCGTTATCTACTTGATTTAAAATTTTACGAACAACACGTGCGATGTTCGGCTCTCTAATTTCAAATAAAGCTTCATTCAATTCTTCTTGCAATACTTCTTTCTTAATATCAATTCTTTCAACATACAGTGTCGGATCATCTGGTTCGCCTGCTTCAGCTAGACGAATAGCCTTTATTTTAACTTGAGGCTGTCCTTGATAGGTATCACGTTCCCCGCGGAGAAAAACCACTCTTCCTGTTTGAAAAGTTGAAATTTCTTTTTCCGTTGCGGACCAATACATCCCATCAATGGAACCTGAACGATCTTGAAAGGTAAAAGCAATAAAAGGATTCCCATTGCGGGCTGTTTTAACATCGGCTGTTTTAATTAAAACGAACAAACTGAACTCTTCGCCATTTTCAATATCATAAATATGTTTCATTTCTTCCTCCTGACGTTTTTCATTCATTTTTGTTTTCCACAATCATTACTCACCAGCATGTACAACTTCTTTCTCCACTAAATTATTGCTTACACTCAAATCAATTCGTTGTTCATCCTTAAAGGATTCTTTAGCTTGTTGGTCGAATGTAAAGAATAAAATTTGAATCTCTTCACTCATTTTTTCAAGGACTTGATACATACTTGTCTTACGGAAATCATCAAAATTAACAAATGCATCATCGATAATAATCGGCATCTTAACCATACCCGTTGCACTCAATACAAAAGCTAAACGTAGAGCAACATAAAGCTGCTCCAAAGTTCCTTGTGATAATTCATGTGGTTCAAATAAAATATCACTGAATTGTTTAACTTTGATTCCTGTTTTATTTAATTTAATTTGGGTGTAACGGCCATAATTTAGGGTTGCAAATAATTCATTGGCTAATTCATTCATTTCAGGAACTGGATTATCTAAACCTTGACGTAATGTTAATTGGATTAACTCCATGGCGACACGCTTACGTCCCCATTCAGCAATAGCTGTTTTAATTTCCTCTTTTTTGTTTTCCAATTCTTGACTGAGTTCTTGCGAAGTACCATCTTGTTCTAATTGTTGAATTTCAACCGATAAGTTAGCTCGCTCATTTTGATGTGGCGTTAGCCGCTCTTTTGTTACTACTAGTTGATTTTCTAACTTCTGCATCAAGAGTGTTAGCTCCTGTTTGTTAGACACTTGTTCTAATGCTTCTTCATAACCTACCATTTGTTCTTGATACATTTTATGTTTAGATTGAAGTTCAACAATACGTTCATTTACCTCTACTTTTTGATGAAACTCAACTTCATTATGACTATCAGCATCTCTTAAAATATTTTGAATCACTTCATTTGTCTGCTTAATCGTCTGTTCAAGTTCACTGATAGATTTTTCAGTCGATTGAATTTTCTCTCGAATGATATTTCCGCGTTCTTGTGTTCGCGATAAGGATACTTCAATATCCTCAACATGGCGGATTAAAAGTCGTATCGAATCATCGTTTGAAGGGAATCTTTTTAAGAGGTCAGCAATAGATTCCTTCCAAGCATTAGTTTGTTGTTCTAATGTTTCTTTTTCTGCTTCTAGTAAAGTGCGTTTATCCTTTGCTTCAAAGTACTGCTTGGCAGGGTTTGTTTTTAATATAATTTCAGGATCTGCTGTTGGGTAAAAGCCAATTTCAACTAACCAATGTTTTTGATCACGAACATTATTTTCAATTTCAGCATCAATTTGATTAATTATGTCATCACGATGGTTGATTTGAATGCCTAGTTGATTGATTTGTTCTTTGTATTGATTCTCTTGCTCCCTTAGCTCAGAAATTTTACTGACGATGGGACTTTCTTTAAAGGCTTTAAATTCTTTACGATGCTTAATAAAAACTGCAAAAGTCATGATTAATCCAACGATTGCTACAACAGCCCCTATAATTAAATTCATTCGACTTGAATTATTGAAACTTAAAATCCCAACAAATACACCTACAACAATAAAGATTAAACCAATAAAATAATTTTTAAGGCTGGTTTCTTCCATTAGTTTGGCTTCATCATTGATTCGTTGATTCTCTAATTTTGCCGCTTGCGAACGGACAACAGCCGTAAAATTCTGTTGGTCTTTACGGTGATCCAAAAACGCTCTTCGTTCACCAAAAATATTTTCGCGTTGACTCTTCAAGTCATCAATATTCGCCTGGATACTTAATCCATCTTCTAATTTCTCATCATATTCGACAGACTGCGTTATTTTTTCAGGATAAAACTGACCTCTTTGAGCCAATTCATTCATCATATGATTTTGTTCTTTAATCCGATCAATCGTTTGCTCTAGTTTGGATTGAACTTCCTTTATCTTTTGCGCATCTGCTTTCCATTGTCGGCGTTCGTCTTGATGACTCACTGCCCAGTTATAGCGAGTCAAGGTATTTATTTCATCATTGAAGTGATTGATTCTCTCTTTCAATTGGATGATGGATGTTTGATTTTGCTGATTCATTCTTAAACTATCATCTAATGTCGAAATTGAATCTTTTTCAATCGGGGTATAAACCAACTCATCTAATTCGCGCATAACCGTTTTATCTTTAATAAAAATATCATAGCGACTAATTAATTTATCTAATTCTCGAATTTCCTTCTCAAGTTGAGTGATCTCTTGATTAATTTCATTTACGAAATCTTCTTGTCTTTTTTGTTGATCCACTAAACTAGTGTAACGATGCATATTTTTTGTTACAACTTCAAGTCTCGCTGCTAAACTATCGTACTCAGTCAACAATTGATTTAAATATCGGTTAGTCGCTTGGGGACGATACATGTCATTGGTTTCTTTTTCGAATTTTTTAGCAATTTGAAGGAATTTATCGCTTCCTATCGTTCCAATACTTAAGAAATAGTCACTTAAGCGCTCTGCATCAATATTTGCTAATTCTTGAAGATTTTGTAGATTAAAGGCATAAAAGTTATCAAACAAAACTTCGTCAAGTCCACCTAAGATTTGTTCTAAGGCAGAATTTTCTAATTCAGTTCCATCTTCTTTATAGATACGAAATACCTTACTAGTCCGCTCTACCCAAACCGTTCCAAATTGAGTATCCGTCAAACAAATCCTACCGCCATAGACATCTGAATGGTGTGGCTCATAGCGATTAACTTGATTTACTTTTTTTCTTCTCGTTGGGAAGCCGAATAGAATACTCCGAATAAACGACTGTAAGGTCGACTTACCTGCTTCATTTTTACCATAAAAAAGTTGTAAATGCTCATTAATCTCAAACCGTTGGTTGACCCATTTACCATATCCATAAATATCGAGTGTTTTAATCTTCATGGTCAACCTCCTCAACATCAAATCCAATTGATTGGACGAGTAATTCTTGCGCTTCTTTTATTATTTCTTCCTTTAAAGATTCATCTAGGGCAACATCACTTAAACGTGTACGCAAAATACTATGGTTGAAAACATCACTCATAATATTTTCATACAATTGATTCGTTTCAAGTCCTGCAACAGCCTTTTGATAGCTTGCATTCAATTTAGGATCATATTGAAAAGCATCTAAAGACATTTGACGATTGAGTTCAATTGAAACAACAACTACAAAAAAAGACTCACCTTCATAATCCGATACCACTTCAACCAATTCACCCTTTTCAACTTGTTCCTGAAGGTCAACTGGCAGTCTCTGAGCATTTTCTAAAATAATATTTAATAAATATGATTGCTGATTAGGGACTGTTTCGAGTTGATAGTTTTTAATGGCCTCATTTATTTTTTCCACTAAATCATTAGCTTGCCAACTAAGTTGACAATCAATCTCAACATTCTCATACACAATTTTGGCTAATGAAATAAACGTAGATTTAACTGGCTGATTTTTCTGTAGTTCTATGATATAAGCACCTTTATCGCCTGTTTCTAATCGATTACGCCCTTGAATGGTTCCAGAATATTGAATAAGGGGATTTTGATTTAAGGTCATCGCAAGATGAATGTGGCCTAAAGCCCAATAATCATAGTTTTTGGATAATAATTCTTGAATCGTAAAAGGAGAATAATTTGTTGGATTCGAAGTAGAACTGGATAAATCGCCATGCAATAAACCAATTGTATAATCGGTTTGACCTTGGTTAATTGGAAATTCTTCAATTTTACGTTCAGGAATCCATCGTCTATTATAAGAAAACCCATAAAATCTAATTGTTTCTTTATTTTTTAACGTAAGGTCAATATGTCCAACATCTTCACTCGTTAGTTGATGAACGTTGTTATAAGAATAAGTAATTGGTTGCTCATTTTGTATAAAATCATGATTACCATTAACTAAAACGACCGGAATATTCGCTTTATCAAGACGTTCTAGTTCTTTAGAAAAAAAGTGTTGGGCATAAATCGTTTGCTTACTAGAATCATAAATATCACCTACAATGGTTACTGCATCTACATTTTGATTGATTGCAATAGAAACACAACGTTTAAACGCTTGGTAAGGGGCCTCTATTAGAGGTTTTTGTAGATGATTGATTTTCTTATTTAATCCTACAAATGGACTATCTAAGTGTAAATCAGCTACATGTAAAATTTTTACCATAGATAAACTCCTTTCTTATTTTTATAGAAAAGTAAAATAGTATTAAATTTAAAAGTAATTATACTACTAAGATAGGATTATTTTTCAATTTATGAATAAAAAACAACTGAAAGCATATCGAAATAATCGAATGACTTCCAGCTGCCTCAATAAGTTAATTAAATCCAATTACGCATTATCTTGGTTCTGGTAAATTTCTTGTAGTGGTTGCGTAATTATACGATTTATATCTTCCATAACTTGACTAATTTGTTGTTCGCTTTCCATTAAAAGCTTAATCCCTTCATCTTGAGTAACCTTTACTGATAGAGCTTGAAGAGATTCAATTTCTTCTTCAGTTGGTTGCTCTCCATTCATTTGTTTCATTTGGAATGATTGAGATATTTCTTTAAATTCTTCGAATAAGTTATTGGATTCTTCATTCCCTCGAATTAATTGAAAGGCTTCTTTTAATTTTGCAAAAGCAGGTAACGCACGCAAGTCACGTTCTAGCTGATTCGCTGTATCATAAATATTATTTTGGGTCATGATCTTCCTCCTATCTTCTATATATGATAGCAAAGATAGAAATAAATTGATAGGATAAAACCAGCAAAAATAAAAGTTTTTTTTCGGTTTAATTAACTTGTTCGATAAAATCCGAAGCTGTCTGCCATAAGTCAGATCCTATTTCTTGAATACCATTCCAAGCTTGTTCTAGCCAGATTGCTCCTTGGTCTAAAAAGTCATTTAAGGATTCATTCCAATTTGAACTGACAACTTCATTGGTATCAGCCTCCATTTGCGATGCATAGGTAATGCTATGACTCGTCTGTGGTGAATTTGCCATCAAATTGGTCGTTTGTATGTTAAACAGTTGCCCCATCCCAGTAGGCATTAATTCGTCTAAAGAACCATCATCAACATTATCTAAACCTGACCATGTTACAATGACAAAGTCTGGTGTGTATCCAACCATCCATCGGTCACGAGTATCCATATTTTCTTCAGACACTTCGGTACTTCCAGTTTTCCCCGCTAAGAAGCCATAATCAGGTCCTGCACCATAACCAGTCCCATATCCACCATAAGTATCAAGCATCATACTCGTCATATCTGCTGCCACATTTGGTGTCATGACCATATGCTTCGTTGGTCGACGATTATCATAAACAACTTTTCCTTGTGCATCTTCAATATAACGAATAAAATAACTTTCATTTCGGACCCCCCGATTAGCAAAACTTGAATAAGCATTCGCTAATTGTAGTGGCGATACCCCTTGTTGCATAGCCCCAAGCGCAAGCGTTAAACTTTGGTCTTCTTGGGCAACACGAATTCCGAATTGACCTAGTTTTTTCACCGATTCATTAATACCAAATTCATCCATTAAATATACGGCTGAAGTATTTTTACTTTGGGCTAAAGCGTAATAAAGTGGTACTTCTCCGTTTGGATCCGTTTGTAAATTATAATTTTCTGGAGCATAGTTATCAGAACCATACCCTTGTACCACATCAGGCACCATACTATGTATATTGTAGCCTTTTTCTAATGCTGTTGTATAAATCGCGAGTGGCTTTATCGTAGAACCTGGTGAACGATACATGTCTGTCGCACGGTTAAATCCACGATAGACATAATCACCACGACCACCATAAACGGCCATAACGCCTCCCGTAGACGGATCAACCACAACGGATGCACTTTGAACCAATGGTTCACCTGTACCATCATCATTAAATAACCAAGCATTATTTTCATAAGAACTATCAATAGCCCACTGATAGTTAACGTTTAAATTCGTATAAATTTGATAGCCTTTTGAAAGCAAGTCCGCTTCAGGAATATTGGCTAAATTAACAGCTTCATTAATTACCGCATCAAAATAGAATGGATATTCATGGCTGTCAGTCGACACATAACCATCATACATTGGAATTTCTAGGCTTTTTATATAGGCCGCATCATCAGATGTAATTTGCCCTTCATTTTCCATAACGGTTGCTATAACATTTCTTCGATCAATTGCTGCTTCATAATCATCAATCGGATTAAATAATGATGGACCTTTCAAAATACCGGTCAATACCATACTTTCGTTATAGTCCAATGTACTCGCAGAATGACCAAAATATTTCCAAGAAGCGTCTTCAACTCCCCAGACGCCATTTCCAAAATAAGAGTGATTCAAATACATCTCTAATATTTCATCTTTTGTATAGTGTTTTTCTACTTCAAGTGCTAAAAATAACTCTTTAAATTTACGTTGAAAAGTTTGATCCAAAGTTAAAAACGCATTTTTTACAAGCTGCTGGGTCAGCGTACTACCACCCCCACCAGAAGTATCGCGATTGATTAAAAGCCTCATAAAAGCCCGACCAATACCGATGGTATCAAAACCATTGTGTTCGTAAAAACGTTTATCTTCAACCGTGACAACCGTATTTCGCATATTAGATGATATTTGATCTAAAGTGACATACGTCCCTTGTTGGGCGCTTAGTGAACCTGCGGGATCATCATCTATATCATAAACCGTCGTCGTTGATATAAGCCCGTCTTGTAAAGTCGAAACACTCGTCGTTTTCGCTATGATAACAAGATAGGATGACATTAAAAGAGCGATTGTCATACCAATAAATATGATCCACTTCGTTCCACGGTAGTAATACCAATAATGTTTAAATTTTTGCCACCATTTTTTAAAAGATGATTTGGGTTGTTCATGATTTGGTTCCATATCTCAATCCAAACGCTCCCTTCCAAAATTCGATTCTTATTTATTGTATAAAAGCTAACCAACTTAAGCCTCAGCCCAAAGTTTTATTCCATTAATAAGAACTCTTGATTAACTATTTTGAAAATAAATATCAAATACTTCTCCTAATTATAGCGAAAGAACTAACAGAAAAATAAAAAAAGTTGAATTTGATAGTAATATTTAATTCAAAATTAATAATCGATACAAAGTTTAAAATTTCTATCAATGAAAAAATCGTAAACAACGCAACTATGGCTAGTCAGTTGTTTACGAAAAATCAATTTTTTGAATCAACTATTGCAACACTTCTGTTTCAGGTGCAACATTCCAAATATCACTTGCATAACGCAAAATCGTATAGTCAGCAGAGAATTTACCTGACTGGGCGATATTGACGAGTGATTTTCTTGCCCATGATTTCTTATCGGCAAAGTTAGCATCAGCCTTCATTTGAGCTTGATAGAAGCTGTGATAATCTTTCAACAAGAAATATTCATCATTATCATTCACCAGTGAGTTGAAAATATCAATCCCCTCAGATTCAATATTCGGAATCGTCCCATCAATTAAACTATTCAAAATTCTTTGAATTTGTGGATCACGTTCATAAATATCTCTGGCACTATAGTGATGACTATCGCGTAAATTTTGGACTTCATCAGCTTTCATCCCAAATAAGAAGATTTCTTCTGGACCAACCAATTGACTAATTTCAACGTTTGCTCCATCCAATGTTGCCATGGTCAAGGCACCATTAGCCATTAACTTCATATTGGAAGTACCTGAGGCTTCTTTACCTGCTAAAGAAATTTGTTCAGACAAATCCGCTGCAGGAATAATCAATTCAGCTAAGGAGACAGAATAATTCTCAACAAAAACAATTTTGATTTTATCTTTAATTCGGGCATCATTATTAACTAAATCAGCTAATGCATTGATTAATTTAATAATTTGCTTGGCATAAAAATAACTAGGTGCGGCTTTGGCTCCAAAAATAAATACACGCTTGGCTAATTTCGCTTCTGGATTATCCCGCAATTGTAAATAACGGTCAATAATATGCATCACCTGTAAGAGCTGACGCTTATAGGCATGGAGACGTTTAATTTGAACATCAAACATCGCTTCAGGGTCTATGACTAGTCCCATTTCTTCAGAGACATATTTGGCAAAACGCTTTTTGTTAGTTAACTTCACTTTATGCAGTTGTGTTAAAACTTCTTCGTCATCCATATGAGATCTCAACATACGCATTTCTTTTGGTTGGAAGCGCCATTCTTCACCAATTGTTTGATCAAGCAGTTCGCTCAATGGTTCGTTAGCTAATTGAACCCAACGACGATGCGTCACACCATTTGTTTTATTATTAAATCTAAATGGGTAAAGTGTTTTAAAATCACTTAAAGTATAACGCTCTAATATTTCCGTATGAAGCTTAGCAACACCATTCACTGAATGCGATGCGATAATGGCTAAATTAGCCATATGAACTTGATCATCTTGAATAGGCGACGTGCGGTAAGCTAATTCTGGACCATATAATTCTGTTTTGTTGCGTAGGTGTCTTTCATTTATCTCATAAATAATTTGAGCAATTCTTGGAATTAGAGTTTCAAGCATATACACTGGCCAACGTTCCATTGCTTCTTGTAAAATCGTATGATTAGTATAAGAAAAAGTCTTCTTAATAATATTCCAAGCTTGTTCCCATGTGAGCCCTTCATCATCTAACAGGATACGCATTAACTCAGGAACACATAATGTTGGATGGGTATCGTTAATGTGGATGGCAACTTTCTCTGGGAATCGTGTCCAAGGCAAGTTCAAATTCTTGAAGTATCGAACAATGGTTTGAATACCCGCACTACTCAAGAAATATTCTTGTTTCAAACGCAATAGGCGACCTTCATAGTTTGAATCATCAGGATACAATACTTCTGTAATGGAATTGATTTCTTGTCTTTGTTCACTTGTAATATACTTACTTTCTTCATCATGAGGAATTTCAGCTGAAAAAAGACGTAAATTATTTACAACACCATTTCGATAGCCAACATGAGGTGTGTCGTAAGGCACAGCTAGTACATCAAATGTATTTTCATATTTCGGCTTCAAACGGCCATCTACTTGTTCTTCTAACCATACATTTCCACCAAAACGAACCATAACTGCTTTCGACTCTTTTCGAACTTCCCATGGGCTAGGATTTCTTAACCAGTTTTCGGGTAATTCGATTTGATAACCATCAATAAATTTTTGTTTAAACAAGCCATATTGATAACGAATCCCACAGCCATTACCATAAACATTGGTTGAAGCCATCGAATCCATAAAACAAGATGCAAGGCGACCGAGACCACCATTTCCTAGGGCAGGATCCACTTCGGCATCAACGATTTTATCAAAATCTAAGCCAAGTTCTGTCAATCCTTCTTTAACCGTATTATAAATGTTTAAATTCAAAAGATAGGTTTTAAGTTGTCGACCTGGTAAAAATTCCATCGAAAAATAATAGACTTGTTTATCTTGCTTATCAATTTTTTCTTGATTATTCTCAATCCAATAGTCTGTATAATAACCTCTCAACACTTGTCCTAATACTTGAAATTGCTCAAGAGTGCTCCCCATATGGTATTGGATAGCATACATATCTTCAAATCGCTTTTTATAATCTCCTTTAAATGTTTCTAAATCCATTGTTTTCATACGCGTCCTCCTTCATACAATTCACTTTTCATCAAGCAGTTCTTGGTATAAATCGATATACATTTTAGCAGGTTTTTCCCAACTAAAATCTTTATTCATGGCATTTCTTACAAGTCCATGCCAAGCATCTGGTTGATTATAGTATACATCAAGGGCGCGATAAATTGTTTGTAACATTGTCCAGCTATCAAAATCATAAAAACTAAAGCCTGTTCCTTCTCCTGTAAATGCATTGTACGGCTCAACCGTATCGGCTAATCCACCCACTTCATGCACTATCGGTAAGGTTCCATATCGCATCGAAATCATTTGTGATAAACCACAGGGTTCAAAAGCACTTGGCATTAAAAACATATCACTCGAAGCATAGATGCGTTGAGCTAAAGCAATATCAAAATCGATAATACTTCGCATTTTATCCGGATATTTAGTTTCGAAATAACTAAAGCTATTTTCAAAATTAGCTTGACCTGTTCCTAATAAAACAACTTGAACATTCGCTTGTAGCAATTCTTCTAACCGCTCTTCCACAAGTTGAAAACCTTTTTGATTCGTTAGGCGACTAACAATTCCGATCATCGCTACATTGCGATCAGTTGGTAAACCTAAGTCTTTTTGAAGGGATAATTTATTTTCTACCTTCCCTGCCATTTTCTTAGCACTAAAATGATGTGGAATAAGTGGGTCTGTCTCCGGATCATTAATTGTGTAGTCAATCCCATTAATGATTCCTCTTAATTTCCAGGAATTATGCTGTAAGGTTGATTCCAGTCCTTCACCAAATGTCGCTGTCGTTATTTCTTCAGCATAAGTCGGACTTACCGTTGTCACACGCTCAGAAAAGTTAATGCCGCCTTTCATATAATTCATATTATCGAAATATTTAGTTCCATCTTCAGTAAAAGTATTAAAACTTGTGCCGAAAACATTTGTTAGCATATCCGGTGAATAAATACCTTGAAATTGAATATTATGAATAGTGTAGACCTTGCGAATATTTTGCAATTTTTCTTTCCAATGATAACGATCAACTAGTAGTACTGGAACCATCGCTGTATGCCAGTCATTACAGTGGATAATATCAGGAATCCAATCAATAACTTCTAACATTTCAATAATGGCTGTAGAAAAATAAGCAAAACGTTCACCATCATCCCATTGACCATAAATGCTAGAACGATCAAAATAAGCCAAATTATCAATAAAATAGTAAGTTAAGCCTTCTAGTTCTAAAGTTTTAATACCACAATAGACATTTTTATAACCTAATTGAAATCTAAAGTGACGTAACTCTGTCAATTGCTCTTTATATTTCACCGGCATTTGTGAATAATTAGGTAGGACAACACGAACATCTATGCCTTGTTTTAACAATTCTTTTGGCAAAGCGTGCGCAACATCCCCTAAACCACCTGTTTTAAAAAATGGTGCCGCCTCACCAGAAGCAAATAAAACCTTCATCGTATCCTCCTAAGCTTCAACATGCGTATTTTTGGCAATAACAACTAGATTATCTGGAGTTCCCACTATTTTAGCGCCTGGTTCAATGACACAATCCTTATCAATAATGGCATATTCGATAACGGCCCCTTCACCAACTTTTGTTCCTTGTAAAAGGATACTATTTTTAACTGTCGAATTCGCTGCTACTTTAACTTTACGATTAATGATGGAGTTAAGAACTTCTCCTTCAATCAGACAATCTGTCGCAATAATGGCATTTTTGGCATTAGAATCTTCTGCATAATAGGTTGGAGATCCGTTTTTAGTCTTCGTTAAAATTGGTAAGCTTGAATGGAAAACAGCAGTAAATTTGCTACGGTCAAGCATATCCATATTGGCTTGATAGTAATTTTCAATACTACTTAAGTTAGCTGCATAACCTGTATATTCATATGTATTTGTTTTATAATCTAGCGCATAATATTGGATTAATTCATCCAACTCCATATATTGCCCTTCGGATTCAGCGCGTTCAATTATTTCAAACATCTTCTCAGCAGATAATAAATACATACTCAAACTTGCATTAACACGATTATCATCTGAAAAATCAGACATTTCTTCTAGTTGTGTTAAGTAACCATCAGCATCAAAAACAATCGAACGCTCTTTCGGATGATTTCCATCAATTAAGTCTTTTAAGATTGGTTTGTAAATTAAAGTAATATCAGCATTACTTGAAATATGTTCGCGGCGCACCGCTTTTATATCGATATTGGCAAGGATTTTACTCCCTGTTACAAATACATAGTCCGCCCGTGAGCGTTTCATATAAATTTTTTGATTAAAATAGTAATCATCAAAATTATTTTCTAAATGATCTCTGTTTTTCCAGTTTAATTGAGAGAAAGTGAAAATCCCTCCCCCAACCTGCGAATCAAGATTCCAGGCATCTCCTGAACGAATATGGTCATAAATAGAACGACCAGATTCCGCAATAAATAAAGCTGCCGAATCAATATCTGCATGAGCTATATTCGATAATGCAAAGTCGATAACACGATAACGACTAGCAAAAGGTAAAGCTGCAATTGGGCGATGATTCGTTAAAGGTTTTAAGCTACTTTCGTCTTCTGTTAAATTAATAATTGCACATAATTTATTCTTCACCATCGTTTTTCGGTCCTCCTACTGTTTCTGCATAACCTACGACAGCTATGCTATCTTTTGTTCCAATTACACTTGCACCATCTGCAATTACAGCATTTTCACCAATAATTGCATATTCAATTTTACAATTTGAACCAACGGTAACATTCGCCATTAAAATAGATTCTTCAACACTAGAATTTAAACCAACTTTTACATCATTTGATAAAATAGAATGGTTAATATTACCAGCAACATAACAGCCATCAACAATCATTGAATCTTTTACAACGGCATCTTCTGAGACATACTGTGGAGGTGTGACAGCATTGTTTGTATAAATTCTCCAACGATCTTCAGAGATATTTAATGGGTGGTTTGGATCAAGGAATTCCATATTGGCTTCCCACAGACTTTCAATCGTTCCAACGTCTTTCCAGTAGCCATCAAACGCAAATGCAAAGCAATTTTCAGCGTTTTCTAAATAAGCTGGAATAACATTTTTACCAAAATCTTCTAATTCTCTTGTTTTAGCTTGATCTTCAACTAAATAACGGCGTAATGTTTCCCAATTAAAAATATAGATTCCCATTGATGCTAAATTACTTTTTGGCTCAGCAGGTTTTTCTTCAAACTCAATGATTCGATCGCTATGATCTGTATTCATAATTCCAAAACGTGATGCCTCTTTCATTGAAACAGGAATAACCCCTACTGTTAAACTCGCATTTTTCTCTTTATGGAATTCTAACATTTCACTGTAATCCATTTTATAAATATGGTCACCTGATAGGATTAATACATATTCTGGATTCATTGAATCAATATAAGATATATTTTGATAAATAGCATTAGCAGTACCTTTGAACCATTTTTCGCCATCTGAACTTGAATAAGGCTGTAAAATCGTTGCTCCTGCATTACGTCCAGTTAACCCCCAAGAAGCCCCTCTACCAATATGCTCGTTCAATTCAAGTGGTTGATATTGTGTTACAACACCCAAATTACGAATATTTGAATTAGCACAGTTACTTAGGGCAAAGTCAATTATTCGATATTTCCCACCAAATGGGACAGCTGGTTTGGCAGTTTGCTTGGTTAAAACACCTAGACGTGTACCTTGTCCACCTGCTAATATCATTGCAATCATTTCATTTTTCATAGCTGTTTTAGAATACTGATTCGCTGGCGAGGCGACTCGTTTATTATTAGTATTCTATCCCCTTCCTTGTTTATTTACGCCATAAACTCGCTTTGGTTGAATATATTGGACAGATAAACCTGGTACAGATATTTCGATTGAAAATGGTTGCCCATTATACTCTATTGCATCTGTTTTAAAATCGTCCGTTGCGTCTTTACGTTTGCCACCAAATTCTAAGTCATCAGAATTTAGAAGAGTTTGATAATTCCCTTTATATGGAACACCCACTCTTACAGAGTCACGTTGAACGGGAACAAAGTTACAAACTACGATGATAAAGTCTCGTGGCTTAATACCACGACGGATAAATGTAAGAATACCTTCTTGATAATTATCAGCATCAAGAACGGTTAAACCATCAGGTGAATGGTCCAGCTCGTATAAGGCTTTCGTTTCTAAACCAAAATGATTAATCGTTTTCATAAAATGTTGATATTCTTTATTATAAGGTCTGGTCAAATCAATCCATTCTAGTTCAGAATAAAAACGCCATTCTAAATATTGACCCAGTTCGTTCCCCATAAAATGAAGTTTTTTCCCTGGCTGAGCTAGCATGTAGCCGTGAATTAATCTTAAGGTTGCAAATTGTTCGAATCGATTGCCAGGTATTTTTCCTAATAGGGATTTCTTGCCATGTACCACTTCATCATGCGAATAGGGCAAGATATAACGCTCTTTGTATTGATACATAAATACAAAAGTAATTAATGTTAGATTTTGTGGGCGATAATAAGGATCCATTTCAAAAAATTTCAGTGTATCATTCATCCAACCCATATTCCATTTGAAGTCAAAACCTAAGCCACCTTCTTCAACAGAAGCAGTAATTTTTTCTCGACTAGTGCTTTCTTCAGCCATTATGATGACATCAGGTAAAATTTTCTTGATAGATGTATTCATTTTTTGTAAAAAGCGAACACCTTGATAATTTTCATTGGTTCCATCTTCATTCGGTGTCCAAGGACCTTGGTCGAAATCTAAATATATCATATTGGAGACCGCGTCCACTCTTAAGCCATCAATATGAAATTCTTTTAGCCAAAAGATAGCATTCGATATTAAAAAGCTGTGAACTTGTGTTTTACCTAAATCAAAATTTAAAGTCCCCCAACCAATATTGTTTGCCTGATTGACGTCTTGATATTCATAAGTTGGTGTGCCATCAAAATATGCCAAAGCATTAGCATTACGATTAAAATGCCCAGGTACCCAATCCATAAATACACCAATTCCAGCTTTATGAGCTTCATTGACGAAATATTTTAATTCTTCAGGTGTACCAAAACGGGCTCCAACGGCATAATATCCGGTAATTTGATAACCCCACGAAGCTTCCAGCGGATGATCCATTAATGGCATAAATTCAATATGCGTATAGCCCATTTCTTTTACATATGGAATTAAGCTTTCAGCTAGCTCCTTAAATGTATAGTAGCTGCCATCAGGATGTTGACGCCAGGAAGTTGCGTGTACTTCATATATTTGTAATGGTTTTTCAAAGAAATTTTGTGTTTTCCGTCTTCTCAGCCAACTACCGTCAGACCAATTGAATTCTTCTAAATCCCAAATAATAGATGCATCTTTTGGGGCCTTTTCAAAACGAAAAGCATAAGGATCAATTTTATATTCAATATGGCCATTTCCGTGATCAATTCCATATTTATAACATTGACCTTTTTTAGCACCTGTAACAAATAAACTCCAGATGCCACCTTCGTAAAAATCCATTGGATCTATCCGCCACTGATTAAAGTCACCTTGCAGATAGACTTTATGTGCATTTGGAGCCCATACACTAAATTGATAACCAATTACTACACCTTCAGCTTCTATTTTTTTGCTCCCTAGAAACCGATAAGAATCTGTATGATCTCCGTGATTAAAGTGAAAAATATCATCAGTAAAATAATTTAAATGCTGTATTTTATGCTCCATACTCAACATCCTTTCGTCATTACTATTATAGTATTGAAAACGCTTTTTGTAAATAAACTTGCCACTTTCATTTCATAATATTGATAGTACTACATATAAGCTTTAAGGGAAAAGATACTGTTCGATTGACATAATAATATAAATAATTCTAAATTAACATTATCTAATTAATTTGAATTTATATCATTAATTGGTAACAAATAAATCAAAATCTTATTTAATAACTTAATAATAGCATAGCATTTAGATTACCGCTAGAAAGTCTTTCGACAAATAATATTGCTCTATCAATATAATACCAGAATAATCGCAATGCCACTAATTTAAACCAAGGAAACACTCTTGTTTTTATCAATAAATACTTTATTTTTTTATTTAAATTTGTAGCTAATAATTTTGAATCAAAATTATTTCACTGTAAAATATTATTTTTAATTTTAATGTGAGATATTTTATTCGAAGAGAATGTATTTTTAACTTTAAAATCAAAGTTCGTTCTAAAAACCCATCATTTCAATATGCATTAATTGACAAAATATACTTAAAATTGTTACTATAATTATAAATAAATTAACTAAAGGTGGTTATAAAAATGAAGGAACAATTATCAAAAGACAAATTAGTTTTTGTAAAATCAGATGGAGAAAATAGAATGTTTGAACTCCAATTTGATGTTGATGGAAAAGTAGTGATTTTACAAGTATCCTCTGAAGATCACCCTGAAGCAGCTATATATGATGATTATTTTGATAGCGAAGAAAATGTTAAGCAAGCAATTGAAGATGGTATTATCATCGGCGACGAATAAAAATGTTCTTTGTCAAATAAAGTCGATGATGACTAATTTAAAGGTCAAACAATATTTTTTATGCAGCTTGACCTTTTTAGATTATCTATAACTCGTTTGGGAGTATATAGGAAGTGCAAGGACGACTTATTAAAAAAGTTATTATAGTGCAACTTTTCAATGGATTTATAGACTGGTGGCAATGCGTTTGGCAAACGCATGTACCCTTTTCAATTTAGGGTGTACGAGTTCTGTCACTTTTCATTTGTTTAATTAGACAGTTGGCCGCTCCCCGCTTACGATAAATAAATTAATTTATACACTTTTTAGAACGTGATCAACTTACTGATTATCTACGTTTTTGTGTAGAGTCAAAAATGAGGTTGATGACAAATTTTCGTCAACAACCTCATTTATTGTAGAACCTAAAAAACCGACCAAAAACAAAAATTGTTTTTGGTCGGTTTAAAAGTAGTAATCTACTTTTCCGAACGACAAAACCATAAAAATGATCAAAATAAAATGTTCACAGCAAATTATTTTTGTATCAGCTATCCTAGCTTGGTTTCCCACGATACACTGTCTTACAGTCTACCAGACTGCTATTCGACTCATCGCATAAGCGCATTTTAACATAGAAAAATAAGATTGACAAGCATCTATTTTTCTAGCATAACCTCAAGTCTGTACCCATCCGGATCTGTAACAAAGAAGTAAGATGGTTTATTACCTGGTAGTCCTTTTAAATCTGTTGTTTCATAACCAGCTTGAACACATTTTTCATGCATTGCTTCTAAATCATCTACAGCAATAGCTAAGTGGCTAAATCCATCGCCAATTGTATATGGATCAGCGTCATAGTTATAGGTTAACTCTAATTCAAAATCACTACCTGGAACAGTTAAATAAACTAAATCAAATTTGTGCTCTGGGAATCTTCTTTCACGACTCACAGTAAAATC
Organism: Fundicoccus sp. Sow4_H7; assembly: GCF_052115865.1. Classification (NCBI taxonomy): domain Bacteria; kingdom Bacillati; phylum Bacillota; class Bacilli; order Lactobacillales; family Aerococcaceae; genus Fundicoccus; species Fundicoccus sp. Sow4_H7. The sequence continues at coordinate 273,211 of NZ_JBQKME010000002.1, forward strand.
AAATAACTCAGTGTAGAATTTCATTGAAGCATCTAAATCATGAACACGATAACAAGCATGTAATAGTTTTTGTACCATAATATTCCTCCTAAAGTTTAGTTAATTCTAATATAACAAAGGTTCTTGCTAGAGGCAAACAATAGAAAATTACATATCCATCGTTTCAAACGCAAACGGAACAAGTTCTTTAACTGAAGTCGTCAAAATTGATTGGTCTTCACGTGTTAAATATACCGGTGTATCTGGTTCACAAAACTCAACCATCACTTGACGACAAATGCTACATGGTGGTAAAAAGTCTTCCGTATCGCCTGCAACCGCAATCGCTTTAATCGTTTTACGTTGATAGCCAGCTGATAAGGCTGTGAAAATTGCTGAGCGCTCTGCACAGTTAGTTGCTCCAAAGGATACATTCTCAATATTTGCTCCCGTAAATATGTGATCATCATCCATTTTGATAGCTGCCCCAACCCTAAAATTTGAATAAGGGCTATAAGAATTTTCCTTTACTTCATGTGCTTTCTGCATTAATAAATAAATATCATTTGTTTCCATATAATTCTCCTTTGATTAATTTTCAATAGATATTGTTTGATAAGTAAGTTCTATTTTTCCATTGTTTCTGCTGTTCGCAGTGATAACAAAATTACCATCTTCTTGAATTGAAATCCAACTATACAATGTTTGATTAGGTAATTGAACCGCTATGCTCTGAGGTAGACCTAGGCGTGCAGTCACATCATTTAAAGTTAAAGCCTCTTGCTTATCAAGTTTAGCGACCTCTTCTTCATTTAGATGCAATGACTCATATAAGCGTGAATCTTTATTTAAATAGAGATAACCAATCAGCTGATTTTGATAAAAATGAAATTCAAGAATTACTAAATGGTTATCATCCACACCATAGTAGGTTAAAAATTCACTATTGCTGACTTGATTTGCATGCGACTCTGGACCAAATATATCCATAATATTTTCTTTAGTTATTTCTTGCCGGTTCTTTATTTCATTATCAATCTCAGCTAGAAAATCTAATGCTTCTGTTGTATTTCCTTCTAGAGAAACTTCCTCTTCATCTGAATTAAATTCAAGTTGATGAAATTGTTCAAAGGCTTCGATCATTTTCTTTCCATCATGCGGCTGTTCTTCAGCGATATTTATTTCCTTTAAATTTCGACTTAAAAATTCTGACCAATTTGAAGGTGGCTTAATCGTTATCGATGCAGTTGTTTCGTCGTTTGAAGTATCATCTACGATATATCCAGAGGACGTTAACAACGGACCAATGTCGAGTGATAATAGCTCTTCTTCCATCAATAAATCAATCAGATAATTTGAATATTGGTTTGCTGCAAAATCAATCGAGCTCGTTGCAAGAGACGATAAAGATGAATCGTTTTGTTGAATTATTTCAAGTTCAACCTTGTCTTCACTTTCATTATTTATTGGAATTGCCCAAATGATTTGGTCTCCTAAGGTTGGATCTTTAATATAGGTTACCGATGTAGTCGAAACGGCATTTTCACTTAAATCACTCACATGGTTAAGCTCATCAATTGTTTGGCTATCTGTTGTATACTCTAAAGGAATATAAGCCGCCAAATAATTGAGACCAATATAGAATAAGTGTTCTTGGTAAAAAATCAGCTCAATTTCAACAGGATAGGCATTCAATGGCGATCCTTCTGTTTCATACAAGCGACTTAACGAAGTGAGTTCATTCGCTAAATCTAATTTAACCCATTCATCTAAGCCTAAGCTTTCGTGCCAGGCAGATATCGGTTGATCTGCTTCAAAGCGAGCTTGTTCAACGATTGCCTGCCAAACATTGATGGGCGTTTGGTCATGCGTCTCATTAACGACAAGTTGACTTAATTCAGCTTCCGAGACTAAATCGATTTCTTGAGCCTGAACGATTAGCGCTAAGCCTAACACCCCAACAACAAACCATTTAAATAAATATCTCAAACTATTGCGCCTGGCTTTCTAGTAACGCCAAGTCAAAGATCAATCTATCATTTGTAGTTTGTAAAACTGGCACTCCGACACGATTACTTGCTTTAATTTCATCAAATTCGGAACGATTATCTCTTAAATTTAAAAATTGTTTTAGATTTGATATGGATTCATTTATATTCACGGAATCATAGTTGATATTTAATCGGTTTAATTCATCAATAAAAGCAGGGGTATCTGGACACACACTGCTGTAAAAAAGTATATGGTTTGGCATCTTATCTCCTCCTTAATATATAAATTCTATTATAACGGAGAAGAGCTTTTATGGTAAGACTAAAGGCTTATTTTATTAGAATTGAAAATCCCAATTGCTATCTCCAATAAATATCGTTAAACTACTAGAGTATATGATTAATAAATGAAAATACTTGGAGGTAACTATGGGAAACGAAACACATGACAATTTAAATCAAGGATGGCTACTCCGTTTTGTTAAGGGGATGTTCATTGGTTCGGGTTTTATTATTCCCGGTGTTAGTGGTGGAGCTTTAGCAGCGATATTTGGATTATATGAACGCATTATTCGCTTTTTAGCCAATATCACAAAAAACTTCAAAGACAATGTGATTTTTTTCATACCGGTTGGACTTGGAGCTTTAGCAAGTATTGTCTTATTGTCTTTTGGGATTAGCTATGTTTTAGAAAATTATGAAACCATAGTTTTATGGTTCTTTGTTGGTTGTATCGTAGGGATGGTCCCATCTCTTTGGAAAGAAGCTGGGCAAGAAGGACGCAGTCAAAAAGACTATATGATGGCTGTTGTGGCTTTTGTTTTTGGGATTGCTTTAATCTATTTTTCAAATCAATCGTTTGGTGGCCAATTGCCTATTAACTTTTTCAGTTGGGTTTTATGTGGCGCTTTAATTGCTCTAGGGGTTCTAGTTCCTGGGCTAAGTCCTTCAAATTTTATTGTAGTGTTTGGTTTGTATAAACCGATGGCTGAAGGTTTTAGTCGCTTAGACCTGTCCGTTTTAGTTCCTATTGCGATTGGTGGTTTATTAACTATCCTTTTATTTTCAAAAATTGTTGAATATATATTTGAACGTTATTATTCCTTGTTCTTCCACTTTATTTTCGGAATTGTTATTGCCTCAACGATTATGATTATACCATTGGACTATGCTGGCTTTGGTTGGCTTCAATTTTTTATGTGTTTTGTTATGTTAGTTGCAGGAACCGCCTTAGGTTGGTGGATGTCACGGTTAGAAGAAAAATATAAATAAGCTAAAAAACGTAAGTAGCCTCAGAAAAATCAAGGTTACTTACGTTTTTTGTATCTCTATCTTATCTCTAGCCAATAATTTCATGGTCAACGTATCTTTGGAACACCCTCTCTGTTTCTTCTTCTTGATTTTGAATCACTTCTAAAAGCATTTCCAGAGCACCTTTACCGAGTTCATGTGCATTGATATTGACATAGGGGTCGGATGAAAAATTAGCATTTTCATGCATATGGAAAGAATGAAAGGTAATCACTGGTATCTCAGTTTCAGAAACGGCATTCCAGCCTTCTTTAAAGCCGGTTGCTACAAATTGATCTGCTACAACAAAGGCATCAAAATCTTGTTCTTTTGCGATATGTTGGGCCAATTCGTAGCCTACTTCGGGTAAGAAGCTTAAATCATTATAAACCCAGTCTTCTTGAAATTCGATATTGGCGTTGCTGAGCGCCTCTTTATAGCCAAGCAAGCGATCGTTTATAAATTGCTGCTCTGGATCGCCACCGATAAAGCCGATTTTATTATATCCTTTTTCAACTAAGTACTGAGTCATGTCTTGTGCCATTTGTTGATTATTATTATTAACAAATGGGATATTTTCAATAGCTGGCTTTCCAATAACAACAAGTGGAAATTTTTGCTGGTGGACAAATTCTAAAATCGGATCATTTTTACGTGCATAAAGGAAAATTAAACCATCCACTTGCCGACCATGAATCATCCGTTGAACACTGTTGAGACGGCTAGTTAAATCATTTCCTGTTGTCAGCTGTAAAGAATAATTAGAATTGGCTCCTACTTCATTAAGCCCTCGCATGACTGTTGGGAAAAATGGGTTTTGATAAAAAGCATCGGTGGCATCCGGAAAAACTAAACCAATTATAGAATTTTTTTTACTTGCTAAACTTCTAGCGTTTAAATTGGGATAATAATTTAATTCTTCCATCACTGCTCGAACTTTATCTTTTGTTTTTTGTGAAATAATTGAACTATCGTGTATTACGCGTGTTACGGTTGAAGGTGCCACGCCTGCTTTTTTTGCTACATCCTTAATTGTTACAGCCATTTGCCTCATTCCAGTCTATTTAGTTATTTCATTGAACATCACTTAAATAATACATTCGATTATAGAATATTTTGCAGACGTTTGCAAACATTGTTACGTTAACTTTTTGATAGTTTTATTTAATTTTAAATTTTACAACGAAATCGTTTGCGGAATTTAATAAATAGTATATAATAGAATTAAATCATTCCGTAAAGGAGCTCAAGTTATGACACGATTAAGTGGTGTTCTATTACACATTTCATCCCTACCAGGTGACTATGGCATTGGAACGCTTGGGAAATCAGCTTACCAATTTGTTGACTTCCTAGTTGAAACAGGTCAATCGTATTGGCAAATTTTACCCTTAGGCACAACCAGTTATGGCGACTCACCTTATCAATCTTTTTCTGCTTTTGCAGGAAATACTTATTTCATTGACTTTGATTTACTCACTGAAGGTGGTCTATTGAAATATACAGACTACAAAGATATTGATTTTGGTCAAAATAACAAACGTATTAACTATGGGCAGTTATTTCTAACCAAACGCCCTATTCTTGAAATTGCAGTAAAGAATTTTCTCGAAAGAAACCAACTAAGCGATTACCATCATTTTGTAAATGAAAACAAAGCATGGTTGAATCCTTTTGCTGAATATATGGCTATTAAAGAATCTTTTAATAACGAACCTTGGTATAACTGGGATGAACCTATCCGTATGCGAGATGAAGACGCCCTCGAAGAATACCGTTCAAAACTAACTGACTTTATTGTCTATCATCAAGTCACCCAATATTTCTTTTTCCGTCAATGGGAATTACTTAAAAATTATGCCAATCAGAATAATATTCAAATAATTGGCGATATTCCTATTTATGTAGCGCGGGATAGTGTGGAAATGTGGGCCGAACCTGAATTATTTAAAGTAGACGAAGATCATAATCCGACAGTTGTTGCTGGTACGCCACCCGATTATTTTTCAGAGGATGGCCAATATTGGGGCAATCCGATTTATGACTGGAAGTATATGGAGTCTAATGGCTTTAAATGGTGGATTACCCGCTTAAGAGAAAGCTTTAAATTATATGATGTTGTCCGTATAGACCATTTCCGTGGTTTTGAATCCTATTGGGAAGTCCCTTTTGGAGACGCCACAGCCGAAAATGGTTCATGGGCAAAAGGTCCCGATTTAAAACTTTTTGATGCCATTAAAGAAGAATTAGGCGAATTAAATATCATTGCTGAAGACCTAGGCTTTATGACTCAAGAAGTCATCGATATGCGCGATGCTACAGGTTTCCCTGGCATGAAAATTTTACAATTTGGCTTTACACATGAAGACAGTGTAGATTTACCACACAACTATTTACCCAATACCATTGCCTATGTTGGCACGCATGATAACGAGACCGCTGAAGGTTGGATTAAAGATACAGCCGAATCCAGTATCATTCAGCAAGTTAACCAATATACCCACCGTAAGTCTAAAGAATCATTTTCAGCTGCCTTAAATCGTACCTTAGCTGCAACTGTTTCTAATACAGTTATTTATACGATGCAAGATTTACTTGGTTTAGATAACTCAGCCAGAACCAATACTCCTTCCACTATTGGACAAAATTGGCAGTGGCGGATGTTACCGAAACAATTAAATAAGAAGGTTGCTAAAGAATTAACTAAAATAACCCGGACTTATTTCCGTTATAATCCTAAAAATGATCCTATCTTAAAATTAAAGTTAGAGGCAGAAAAAATTAAGCCATCTAAAAAAGATGATAAGGACGATAAAAATGTTACGTCCGAAGAATCGTTTCAGTCAAATAGCGATACAGATGGATTTGTGAGCACTAAATAAGTTTTAAAAGCAGAGATATTTATTGTAAGTAATTAAAAGTTATTTGCTTGTCGTTTTTTATTGCTTTACACTATGAACTAGCAGTGGCATATAGTGACTGCTAATAATATAAAGATTTAAAATGTTTTAAAAGGAGATTATATGAGCTTACTAGAACAATATGTCCTTGAGGCATATGATAAACCTATCCGTGATTGTAATGAACAAGAGTTGTACAATGTTTTAATTGAGTTAATCAAAGATCAATCGAAAGATATTCCAACAAATCAAACTAAAAAGAAACTGTATTATTTCTCAGCTGAATTTCTAATTGGTAAATTATTATCCAATAACTTGTTGAACTTAGGTATTTACGACCAAGTTAATGATGAATTGACTGCACAAGGTAAAAACTTAATGGATATTGAACAAGCAGAATTTGAACCTTCATTAGGTAATGGTGGTTTAGGTCGTTTGGCTGCCTGTTTCGTTGATTCGATTGCTTCACTTGGAATTAATGGAGATGGTATTGGCTTAAACTATCATTTTGGTTTGTTTAAACAACATTTTGTTGATAACCAACAAACGGCCCAACCAGATCCTTGGTTAGAAGGTAAAAATTGGTTAGTGAAGAGTCGTCGTTCTTATACAGTTCCATTCAATAAATTCTCACTTGAGTCTACATTATATGAAATTGATGTGATTGGATATAAGCAAGAAACGAAAAATCGTTTACGTCTCTTTGACTTAGATTCGGTGACGCCAGATATTATTGAAGATGGAATTACCTTTGATAAAACGAATATTGAGGAAAATTTAACCTTATTCTTATATCCTGATGATTCTGATCGTAATGGATTATTATTGCGTATTTACCAACAATACTTCATGGTATCAAACGGTGCCCAATTAATTATTGATGAAGCAAAAGATAAAGGTAGTAATTTACATGATTTGTCTGACTATGCGGTTATCCAAATTAACGATACCCACCCTGCTTTTGTCATCCCTGAAATGATTCGTTTGTTAGGTCTAGAAGGCATTGAATTCGATGAAGCAATTCAAATCGTTCAATCAATGACTGCTTTCACTAATCATACGATTTTAGCGGAAGCTTTAGAAAAATGGCCATTAGATTATTTAGAGGAAGTTGTGCCTCACTTAGTCCCTATTATTAAGAATCTTGATGCGCGCATGAAAGCAAAATATCCAAACCGCCCAGATGTAGCCATTATTGACAGCCACAAACGTGTTCATATGGCTAATATTGCGATTCACTTTGGCTTTAGTGTCAACGGGGTTGCAGCACTTCATACCGAGATTTTGAAGAAATCTGAATTGAAAGCATTCTATGAATTGTATCCTGAAAAATTCAATAATAAAACAAATGGTATTACCTTTAGACGTTGGATCATGGATGCTAACAAAGAATTAGCTGATTACTTAGATCAAATTATTGGGACCGAATGGCGTGAAACACATAATCTAGAAGCCTTGTTAAACTTCCAAGATGATTCTGCTGTTATCGAAAGACTTCGAGCAATTAAATACAACAATAAAGTCCGCTTGAACAAACGCCTAAAAATGACGCAAGATGTGGAATTCAATGAACAATCGATTATCGATGTACAAATTAAACGATTCCATGAGTATAAACGTCAACAAATGCTGGCTTTATACATTATCTATAAATATCAAGATATTAAAGCGGGTAATATCCCGACAACACCTATTACGATTATTTTTGGTGGTAAAGCTGCACCGGCTTATACGATTGCGCAAGATGTAATTCATTTAATCATTAATTTATCTGAAATTATCGCCAACGATCCAGCTGTCAACGAGCATTTCCAAGTAATCATGGTTGAAAACTATAATGTAACATCTGCCCAATACCTCATCCCTGCCGCAGATATTTCTGAACAAATTTCTTTAGCTTCAAAAGAAGCCAGTGGAACAGGTAATATGAAATTCATGCTAAATGGCGCTTTAACAATTGGTACAGAAGATGGTGCTAACGTTGAAATCCATGAACTTGTTGGCGATGAAAACATCTATATCTTTGGTAAAGAAAGTGATGAAATTCTTGATTTGTATGCTACAAATGGCTATAAATCATCCACTTACTACAAGCAAAAAGAAATCAAACCGCTAGTTGATTTCATTATTAGTGATGAAATGCTGGCTGTAGGTAGCAAAGAACGTCTAAACCGCCTATTCAATGAATTAGTTGGCAAAGACTACTTTATGACCCTAATTGACCTTGTTGATTTTATTGAAACAAAAGAGAAAATGTATGCTGATTACGAAAACCATGAAGAATGGACGAAAAAAGCCATCGTGAATATTGCTAAATCAGGTTACTTCTCTTCCGACCGTACAATCCGTGACTACAACCGTGACATTTGGCATTTAGAAACCAATCACGTTGCCATGGATCAATAACCCTTAAATAAATATTTCATTAAAAGCCCTGTCTATTTCCATAACTGAATAACACAGCCTTGCTGCGTTATACTCAAGTGTGATGACTGGGCTTTTTTTGCATAAAGGAGACAATAGAATGATTGATAAAGCTGCAATTTACCACCGCCCTGATTCAGAGTTTGCCTATATGTTCGACTCTAAAACCGTTCATATACGTATCCGAACGAAAAAAGATAATGTCGATAAAATAAATATCATGCATGGCGACCCATATTTAATTTATTTACCTGAACAACTGATGACTAGCCCTATGATAAAAATTGCTTCTACACGTTGGCATGACTATTGGCAAGTGGAATTACGAGGTCCCCATCGTCGCTTGAGTTATTTATTTGAATTGGTGGCTGGTGAAGAGAAGATTTTCTTTACTGATATTGGTGCGCTGAAAGATGATTCGAAACATCTTGATTTAACCTTTAATTGCTTTAAATTGCCCTACTTACATGAGGCTGACCGTTTTAAGGAACCAAAATGGGTCAAGGATACTGTTTGGTATCATATTTTCCCTGAGCGCTTTGCTAATGGTGATCCTTCATTGTCACCTGAGGGAGCTTTAGCATGGGATGCAACAATTGTCCCTAAGAGTCGTGATTTTTTGGCGGGGACTTAAAAGGGATTTATGACAAGTTGGACTATTTAGAAGATTTAGGTGTCAATGGTTTGTATTTGTGCCCTATTTTTGAATCTTCTTCTAACCATAAATATGACACGATTGATTATTATAAGATTGATGAGCATTTTGGCGATAGCGATATATTTAGACAATTAGTAGACGAAGCCCATCGCAGAGGTATGCGAATTATGTTAGATGCGGTTTTTAATCATATTGGAGGCAGTGCCCCGCAATGGGTAGATATTATTGAAAAAGGTGAAGCTTCCATCTACAAGGATTGGTTTCATATTCACAGCTTCCCAATAAAGTCAGTTGACATGAAAGATTATCGTAACTATCAAGCCATTAATTATGATGCCTTTGGCTATGTGCCTAATATGCCTAAATGGAATACAAGCCATCCTGAAGTAAAAGAGCACTTGTTGTCTATTGCAAAATATTGGATTGAAGAATTCCATATTGATGCTTGGCGGCTTGATGTAGCCAATGAGGTAGACCACCGCTTCTGGCGTAATTTTCATGATGAAGTCACCGCAATTAAATCAGACTTTTATATTGTTGGTGAAATCTGGCATTCATCACAAGCTTGGTTACAAGGCGATCAATTCCACGGGGTAATGAACTACCCTCTCACACGTGCAATCAGTGATTTCTTTTTGACTGGAGAAGCAAGTGGTGATGAATTACATGACCGGATTCAAGAACAAATGATGCTCTATCGCCAACAAACCAATCAAGTCATGCTAAATTCTTTGGACTCCCATGATACAGCTCGTATTTTAACGGTGGCTGGCGGAGATAAAAATGCGGTAAAATCTGCTTTGACCTTTATGTTCTTACAAGTCGGTTCCCCATGCCTCTATTATGGGACTGAAATGGGATTAGATGGTGGTAATGACCCGGAATGTCGGAAAGTTATGCCCTGGAATCCTGCGCAACAAGACTTAGATATGCATGCTTTTGTGCGTAAGTTGATTCATTTGAGACGAGAGTTTGCAAGGGCTATAGTAAATGGTTTGGCTAAGTATGAGATTAATGGGGATCTAGTTGCTCTGGAGATTGAATTTGAAGGGTCTGTGTTGAAGGCTTATTTTAATCAAACTGATGAGACAGTTACAGTTGAGCGTTTTGGTAATGAATTATTACTAGACTTGTTGGTTGAAGATAGTGATGGTGGAGATTGGCTTGTTGGTGCTGGTGGGTTGGTAGTGAGTTTAGGGTAGCGTGTGGTTTTTTGGATGAGCTGTGTTAATTATTGGGATTGAAGTTGGTGCGCGGGCATATATGAGACGATATGTGCCGGGGAGAACGGTGCACTGGCATATATGAGATGTGATGTGCCGGGGAGAACGGTGCGCGGGCATATATGGGAAGTTATGTGCCGGGAGAGCGGCGAGCGGGCATCTAAGTAAAGCGGTAAAAAGCAGTTCACTTAGAATTAGGTGTTTTCTCTAAACTCATTGTTATTATGACTGATGAAATATCGGTATTATTATTGTTAAGTGGCATATTTTCTCTTATTTTATAACACTTAAGACAACATGTGGCACACTTCCACATATTTTATGCCACTTAAGGCGACAAGTAGCTCATCCGAATTAGTACATGCCATATCAATCTACATTTCCACCTAAAAAGCAGCGCAGATGTTATCACACAACATCTGTGCTGCTTTTTCATCAGTGATCTTTATTCAAAAACTCTTTCAAAAGGGTCGTGTGAAATTCGATCGTTCAGCACTTGCTCTGCGTAGATTTTCGCACCAATCAAGGAATGGTCGCGGTAGTTCCCACATGCTTTTGCTGTCATGGCTGGCACATCGTCATAGTCAGCCACTTTCTTCAAGACATTTTCCAAGCCGTTCACCACATCGGCAATCGGCGTCTCACCCCAAACTATCATATAAAAGCCTGTACGGCAGCCCATCGGTGAAATGTCGATTACACCTGTAATCTCATCGCGGATGTTAATAGCCAGCAAATGCTCCAAGGTATGCACCACACCTGTTGGCATGGCATCTTTGTTGGGTTGAAGAAAACGCAAATCAAATTTTTGGATGACTGCCCCACTTTCATGCTTTTCAGTCCCTGCTAATCGCACATAAGGCGCCTTCACTTTATTATGGTCCAATTCAAAACTTTCTACTTTTGCCATCATTTCCCTCCTCAATCTTTCCTCTCTACTTTATCAAAATCCCGGTTACTTTTCAAAATTAAAATAAATATCACCTTCACAACAAATCATGTTAAACTAAACTTAGTTAAAAGAAAAGGAGATAAAATGATGCTAGGTGTAGAATTAGATTTTGTCGTTAAAGACACTTTAAAAGCGATTGCATTTTACCAAGCCATTTTTGATTTAGAAATTGTTGAACAAACTGAATTCAAAGTTGGAAATAATGAAGTGGTATTTACTTTGTATGGAAGTCGTTTCCATATGTTAGACGAAAATCCCGAATACCATTTAAATGCCCCATCAGAAAATAGCCCTCAAAGTTTTTGGTTTAACGTTGTCGTACCAAACATTGAAGAAACCTATCAAAAAGCCATGGAACAAGGTGCTAAAGAAATACAAGCGGTTACTCGAATCGAAGAAATGGGCATTTCAAACGCCATGTTTTTGGACCCATTTGGTTATGTTTGGATGCTGCACGAAATCCATCGTGAAGTGAGGTTTGAAGAACGTGTCGAAATCCTAAGTGAAGATTTTGAATAAATAACACTGAAAGGACTTGGCATGGCGAGAAAAATCCCACACGCATTTTCACAACTGTTGCCCTTTGAGTTAGTTCAATCGAGCGTTTCTACTGTTAATATGCCAATTAGTGAAGAAAATCATACACATGACGCTATCGAAGTTATTTATTTAGTGAATGGATCTGCAAGTGTTACGATTAATCAAGAGACAAAACGGATTAAATCGCATCAGCTTTTATTGATATTAGCTAACAATCAGCATGCCGTTTTTAAGCATATAATGAATGCTCGTGGTTTATACTTCAGCTTTAAAACGCTCCCTATGTATCCAGCCATTGAATTTGAGTCAGAGGAAGGTTTCTTAATCTATCATGATCGACTAGGTGATTTCCAACCTTATGTAGAGTTACTGCTACAGAGTGACGTTGATTCTTTAGCAGGAAAATACTTGTTTAATAGTTTTATATACAAGGTTTTAGAGTGTTTTCAACTAGATGATTTTTCCAGACAAGCTATCGATTCGTCTCCAAAAATCGAGCAAATCAAAGAACAGTTAGGCTTTTATTATAAAGATACCGTTCATCTTGAAGATTTAGCTAAATTGGTTAACCTATCCCCTAGCTATTTATCGAGGTTATTTCACAAAGAAACAGGTGAAACCATTACAGAATACATTCGAGGACTCCGTTTAAAACATGCTTGCTCATTACTGAAAGAAACCAATTTAACGATTAATGAAATCGCTAGAGAAACAGGTTTTCAGTCGAGCCATAATTTTTCACAACAGTTCAGTAAGCAGTTTGGTCAGACACCAAATCAATTTCGAAAGCAGTAATTTTTAGAATCTTTAAGTAAAAAATACCTCAAAAGCTAAATCACAATTTAAACAAAAACAGCGTAAAAATCTCATTCATAAGAAATTTTTACGCTATTTTTCTTATCGCAGTGATATTTATTTAGTGGAGTCTCGAACAATTAATTCGGCATCGAAGTAGACTTCTTGTTGGTCTAACTTGCCTGTATCGATCAAAGTCATTAATTGGTTGACCACTGCAACACCCATATCAACAATGCTTTGCTTCATCGTTGTTAGCTTTGGTGAAGCAATCTGGTCAAGGAAGTAGCCGTCAAAACCAATGATACCGTACTCTTCTGGATGTTTTTTGTCCAAAGCTGTCAGACCTTGTTGGATACCAATCGCAATCCGGTCGGAGCCGCAAACAAAACAAGTATTCGGTGTCAATTCCAATTCCTCACGAATCAATTGTTTGGCACGCGAAGAGGAATTTAAAATACGAATAATCTTCGGTTTATGTTGTAGGGACGACTCCTCAATGGCTTGTTGGTAACCTTGCTCGCGCTCTTTTTCAAAGCGCTCTGGGACATCCAAGCCAACAAAAATAACGTTGTCATACCCACGGCTGATCGCATACTGAGTCGCTTCATAAGCCCCTTTACGATTATCGGAATCCACAAATGGGATATTATAATGATTTTCCCCAAATAGCACTAAGGGTTTTTCAAATTTTTGTAACCACTCATAATCAGGTTCTTTCATGCCCGTTACAATTAAACCATCAGATTGGCCTAAATCAATGGTGTTTTCAGTTACTAATTGTAAAGCATAGTTATATTTATCTAATTGCTTGGATATACCGGTTAAAAGGTTCATATAATACGGTTCTGTTACATCCATCTGTTCTAAAATCAAGACTTTAATGACCATTGTACGGTTACTCACTAGAGCACGCGCAACCGAATTCGGCTGATAATTTAGGTCTTCCATGGCTTGATAAACAAGCTCTCTAAGTTCAGCTGTAACAAGTTGTGGATGATTAATGACCCTCGATACGGTCATCTTAGAAACATTTGCCCGTTTTGCCACGTCTTTAAGAGTCGCCACCATTGTCATCTCACTTTCTTCTTTTCTACCTATTCTTCAATTAAAAAATCATCATCTTCTTCAATTTCAGTCCCATTAATACTATGTTCGGTGTAAATATCATTAAAATGAGTTTTCCAATAAGACCATAACAACATTAATACAAATAGCAAACCTTGAGCCATCAACATAGCGGTTGGATCTGCTGTAAATAATCCCACAATAACCGCAATAAAGGTTGGCAACCCAATAGCATTCAAGCAAATCGTGAAGGCTTCACGGAAAGTGTTAATGTCAAAGCTATTTGAAAAGCGCATCAATGAAAGGAATAGACTTGAACCTACTACTAAAAAGATAAAACTCAGGAACATTAATATCCAAACATTGATTAAATTCGTTAAAATAATACCAAAACGATTACCTTCAAACCATTGACGTGACAACTCACTCATAAAGGATTGTTGGTCGGTCACTGTCGTTAACTTTGAATCTTCAACATACTCCATTGATAAAGTCGGATTTTCTGGTTCTTGAATCACAAAGCCTTCATTGGTTAAAATAATACCACCTTTATCGGTTAATAATTCGTTGGCTCTTGTTTGATCAGCCACAAATCCTGCTACCCGGTCTGAAGTGTCTGTCGTTAACTGTTCTTCATCAATTTGTAGTTGATGATTTTCCGTTGAAAAATTTTGTAACTGTTGGATGAATGCGTCATCGACTGTCTCCATCGCTAGTGGCACGAAATCTTGTAAATTAATTTGATCAATCTGCCCGATACTAATGGAAATCGGCAACATCATAACGGCAGTGAGAAAAAAGAATAATAAAATCATCTGCCAAATCTTCAAATATTTACGATTTAAAAACGTCTTAATAGGTGAAATTATGGTCTTGAAATAATTTATCGGAAATATATCTGTCATTTTAGGACTCCATTCTACTTTACTAACACTTATTATATCAATAATCCTTTACATTGTAACCCTTAGCATTTCGATTTTAATAAATATCTCTATAAAAACTTTCCTTTTAATAGTAACTCATTATAAACGCAAAAAATCCCAACCGCTAAATTATTGTGCTAGAAACAGCTGTGCCTGCACTTTATAATTTAGAGACTGGGATTTTCGTTACTCTGCAATAGCAGAGATATTTATTAAAAAGATCTTAGCCTTTCGTTCCACCGGCAGATAGTCCGGACACGAAGTTTTTCTGTAGGAAGAAGAACAAGGTGGCGATTGGAACGGCGATTAAGATAGCACCTGCAGCAAAGAGGGCGACTTTTTGGTTACGAGTGTCGCTAATAAAGGTTTGCAGACCGGGTGCAACGGTATAAAATTTTTGGGAACGGAGTAAGAAACGTGATAGCATGTAGTCGCCAAATGGCCCCATAAAGGCCCAAAGGGCTTGAACAGCTACCATTGGACGTACTAGTGGCAGGTTAATTTGCCAGAAAATTCTAAAGTGGCCGGCACCATCAAGTTTCGCCGATTCATCCAAGTCGTATGGTATCGTATCGAAGTATCCTTTCATCAGATAGGTATTCATTGGGATACCGCCTCCGACATATAGGAAGATTAAGAACCAATATTGGTTAATGGCATTTAATAAAAGCGCCATAACGAAGAATGCGGTCAAGGCTGACATGGTCGGCACCATTTGTACGATTAGGAAAAATATTAGACTTTGTTTTCTACCAACAAAACGATAACGACTATAAGCATAGCCGGCCAATGTAACAATCGTTACTTGGAGTATCATTGTGGTAGTCGCAACAATTAAGGTGTTTTTGTACCAAGTTGTATACAATGTTTCATCAAACAAACGTCTAAAATTATTTAGCGTCCATTCGGTATCAAATTTAAGGCTAAAGGCTGTAATATTACCTGATTGGAAAGCAGAACTTGCTGTAACGAGTAGCGGATAAATAATAATAACAGCTAAAATAAATAAATATAAATAGGTGAAAAAACGTCCTGCGAACTTTTTTAGTTTGGATGTGGAAAATGTATTATTCATAGGTTTAATCCTCCATACTAAAGGCGTTAGTTCTCTTGAATACAATCAGAGAAACAGAAATGACGATAACTGAAATCACTAATGTTAAAGCAGCAGCAACCGAGAATTGTGGTGTCGTATTCGTTGTTAACTTATAGATCCACGAAATTAAAATATCCGTTGCTCCGGCGCCCCCACCAACACTTCCTGGTCCACCATCATTAAATAGGTAAATCATTGAGAAGTTATTAAAGTTACCGGTATATTGTGTAATAAAAACTGGTGCGGCAACCGAGAAAATAGTTGGTAGTGTAATATGTCTAAATTGTCTAATTGAACCGGCTCCATCAATCCGAGCAGCTTCATAAAGATCTTCGGAAATTGACTGAAGAATACTCGTTACCATAACGTAAATATATGGGAAACCTAACCAGCCTTGGATCAAAATAATCGCAACTTTTGTCCACGTTGCATTCGTTTTCCAAGCAATCCGCCCAATTTCTACAAAAGGTAATTTATTTAAAAATGGAATAACTTGTGTATTAATCGCACCAAGTGAGTCGTTAAACATATTGGAGAAACTCAAAATGGTAATAAATGCTGGGACTGCCCAAGGGAGTAAGAAGATAACCCCAAAGAAACGACGCCCACGAATAAATTTCTGGTTTAACATAACGGCAGTGAATATTCCGATAACAATTTGAAGGGTGGTTGCACATACGGTCCAAATTAATGTCCAAGACAAAACGGATAGAAAAGCAGAACGGTATGAACTTAAGAAGAAGATATCTCTAAAGTTTTGTAAGCCAACCCAATCCAATAAGTTTGCTGGTGGCATATTTTGGAAATCATAGTTCATAAACGCCATAAAAATAGTTACCATTACTGGGAATACAATGGCAAATGCCATAAAGACATATGCTGGAATAATGAGTAGATATGGGAATCCATTATCATATACAGATTGAAACATTTGGTTTACAGTCGTATTGACTGGAAAGCCCGTTTGCCAATTGCGCGCTGTTTTCCGAGCATCGACAATATTAAAGTAATAGAAAATCAAGAAAATAACGATGATAATGACTTGAATGCTACCTTGGATCATCATAAACAACGAATGATCCTCGCCCAATACTTCTCCAAGCGTAATCAACCCTCGAATAGCACTAAAGCCAAATACATACATTTCATAAATAAATAATAGCGTTATCGTAACAAAGATAAGCCCTTTAGCTAACTGCTTGTTATAAATCTGTCCTAATCCTGGAAATAGAGACAGTGCAGTAGCGGTTGCTACGCTATGGTTTGGTCTTTTGGTTTGTTCCATCAACAAATCCTCCCACTGAGTTCATTTTGCAGTGTTCGCAATAAAACTTAAAAAATTCTGGCAGGAATTGTATACCTGCCAGAATTCCCTTTTTGTAGCAATTATCGAATTAGTTGAATTTTTGTTCGATAGATTGGCTAATTAATTCTACAGCGTCATTAGCAGATTGTTCTGCTGTTTTATTTCCTGATGCAGCATCAAACATTAAGTTTTCAGCACCTGGCCATACTTCACCCATTTCTGGAATGTTTGGCATTGGTACAGCACTTGAGTATGTTTCTATAACAGCAGAAGTTAAGCTATCGCTATTTTCAGCCGCGTAATCACGTGCTGCATGGTTAGCAGGAATTTCACGAATCATGTCAAACATTGCAACTTGTTGTTCTTCAGACGTTACCCAGTCTAAGAATTGTTGTGCAGCTTCTTTGTTTTCTGAATAGTTAGAAACGATCCAACCTTTACCTCCACCGAATGGTTGGTAATCATTGCCGTTTGGTAATGTAGGGATTTTTGCTGCTTCAAATGGAATTCCTGATTCAACAAAAGCTGTCGCATCCCATGGTCCACCGATAATCGCTGCAGTATCACCATTCATGAATGATTGTGTTACAAAGTCACCTGAACCAGTAACGTCTAGCATACCTTGTGGCCATCTGTTGAACCATTCAATCGCGTAGTTAATACCTTCAATCGCACCTTCATTATTTAATCCAATATCAGTTGGGTCAGATCCGTCTTCACCAAATACATAACCACCGAAACCAGAAATTAATCCGTATGATACATAGAAGTCAGTCCATTTAGCTAAGAATGCTACGTTTTTACCTTCTTCACCATCAAATGCATAAGACTCATCTTCAGCTAAAGCTTCTAACTCTTCAAAAGTAGTCGGTGCTTCTGGTAATAAATCAGTATTGTAATATAACACTAACGATTCGATAATCACTGGTGCACCATAAATGGTGTCATTGGCTGTAACTTGTAATCTATCGTTATCATCAAAACCAGCATCTTCATTTAAAGTCACTTCAGCAAGTTGTCCCGTCATTCCTAATGAACCAATTCGGTCATAAGGCGCAATTAATACGTCTGCTGCTAATCCAGCTGGTCCATCTAAAGGTAGACCTTCCATTGCTTCAAACATATCTTGTTGCATTAATTCAACCGTAATCCCTGTTTCTTCTTCAAAGCTAGCAATATTTGCTTCTAAATAATCTAACAGGTTGCCGTCAGCTGAAATGGTTAATGTGTCTTGTGCTGCCACTTTAGTTAATCCCAACGCTCCGCCAGTCACTGCAGATAAACTAAGTGCCGCTGATAATGAACCAACTAGTACTTTTTTCCAATTGAATTTCATCTATTTTCCTCCTGATTTACGGTTTTATGTGTAACCGTTTTATTGTTAACTCTATTATGCCTCAACGCAAACGTTTTTTCAAGTGTTTTAACGCTGTTACCGTTAACATAAAAAACGAGATATTTATTTTTTTGAATAAATATCTCTGCAACTTTAATTATTAAGCCAAGTTGTAGTAATATTTTGAATTTGTTTCAGCTGATCTTCATCGGTTTCTGTATAATCACTTTGAGGATTGATTTGATAAGTCACACCATTACCACGTGTTGTAACATCATAGTTTCCACGACTAAATGATCCATGCAATTGCTTAATCCCGGTTTCTTTTCGAATATGTAGCATATTATGCGGCTTAACGCCTGCCCCAACAACAAAATCAACTTGGTTACCAAAGCCGTCATTCAAGTTCCATAATTCTTCCGTTGCATCAATCGACTTGTTTGCTCGTCCACTGGTTAAAATTCGATCAATACCTAACGCAATCAACTTCTCAGTCGCTACTTGACTGTTATAAGCTTCAATCACATCAAAGGCACGGTGGAAAACAGCTTTTTTCCCTGCTTGGTGACATAAATCGGTAATTTCTTTGGTCATTGCTTCATCGATCGCTTTCTCATCGTTTAGTACTCCAAAGGCGACACCTTCAATGTCAGTTTCCAATAAATACGCCAAATCTTTCATCATCACAAAGCGCTCGTCTTCCGTATAATTAAAGCCACCGGGTCTTGGACGCAACATGGCTACGACTGGGATATTTACTTTTTCTAAGACGGATTCGAGTAAACCTTGGCTGGGTGTTAGTCCACCTAACTCAATCGCACAATTTAATTCGATGCGCGAAATTCCGTACTTTTCTGCAAGTAAGCAGCCATACAGGCTTGTAGCACATAATTCAATTAGCATTTTACCTACCCCTTACTTTTCTTTTAAAATCTACATACTCATTATATATGATTTGATGGGATTAATGGAAGATAATTGGCGGATAGGTTTGAGGATAGTTGCGAGAGTGAGGGGGTTGCAGGCTAGGAAGCTTGAAGTGGACGCTATAAAAATGGCCAGAAAGTTCATTGCGAGCTCTCTGGCTGTTTTATTTCGTGCGATTTGTCCCAAACTCTGTTGAAATGAGGGTCAAATGGGAACTCGTCAACTTAACGAGTTAAGAAAGTTTAACTCGAATCGCAAACGAGTTGAAATCTTTAGCCTCGTCCATTCCTTGTCTTACATAATTTTGTGGACTTTAACTATTTCAAACGAGCGGGCAACGAGCGCGAACCAACCGATCGGATGAAATCACCTTTTCAAAAGAGCGCGAACCAACCGATCGGATGAAATCACCTTTTCATACGAGCGCGAACCAACCGGTCGGATGAAACCAACTTTTCATACGAGCGCGAACCAGCCGCTCGGATGAAACTACCTTTTCATACGAGCGCGAACCAACCGATCGGATGAAATCACCTTTTCATACGAGCGCGAACCAACCGATCGGATGAAATCACCTTTTCATACGAGCGCGCATCAACCGATCGGATGAAATCACCTTTTCATACGAGCGCAAACCAACCGATCGGATGAAATCACCTTTTCAAAAGAGCGCGCAACAGCCGCTCGGATGAAACCAACTTTTCATACGAACGCGCAACAACAGCTCGGATGAAACTACCTTTTCATACGAGCGCGCATCAACCGCTCGGATGAAACTATCTTTTCAAACGAGCGCGAGAGTATTTTCTAGAAATTGTATAAATTATTGAGTTAGTCTAGGCATGAAGTACCCTATCGTTTCCACAGAGAATACTAAAAGTGTTTTAATTGCTGCGACGAGTTTAAATCTTTAGCCTCGTCACGCAAACGAATTTAATACTTTTGCCTCGTAATCCAATTGACTGACATTAAACAACACTTATGCCCAATTGACACCCACAACTATAAAGTCTGAATAAAGTCTTTTTCTTCTTGTGTCAACTCAAAGTCAAACACATCGATATTTTGTTTTTGGCGTTCAGCGTCATGTGATTTTGGAATCACGATAACGTCGCGGTCGATTTGGTAGTTCAGCAAAATTTGAGCCCATGTTTTGTGATATTTATTTGCAAGAGGTTCTAATTTTTCGCGCACAGAATCATCGAAACGCGAAAGCGGACCCCAAGACATGGAATAAATACCATGCTCTTTTCCAAATGCGATAATCTCATCATTCCAGAGCCCTGGATGAGACTCGACCTGGTTAACGGCTGGGCGAATCGTCGCATGCTCAATCAAATACGTTAATTGCTCCTCATTAAAATTTGATACTCCAATTGATTTCAAGTGCCCATTTTCCACATGTTTTTCTAGAACTTTCCAAGTAGCTAACATTTCATCCAAATTATCCCATGGATGATGAATTAAATATAAATCAATGTAGTCTGTTTGCATACCTTCTAAACTCGCTGCAACAGCTGCATCAATAGACGCTTCATCCTTCACGTATTCTGGACGCCCAGGTATTTTCGAAACAAGGAAAAATTCACCACGGTCAACAACCGACTCAGTCACAGCTTTACCAACCACCGCTTCATTGCGATAGGAAATAGCGGTATCTAGCATGCGATAGCCCGCATCAATTGCCGACTCTAATTCCTTAGTATCCATATTAATATCGCCTTGATAATTATTATCCACCTTACCAAAAGTATTTGTACCCATTCCCAAAATTGGCATCAATTGGCCATTATTTAATTTAACAGTTTTCATTGAGAACCCTCCTTTTATACCATTTTCAAATAAATATCCCCTTAAAGCAAGTTAAATCATTTATCTTCCGCTTCAAAAGTCCAACCATGATCATTATGATAAATCATCAGCTTGCTCATGCCACCGTCAACGGTTATCGACTGCCCTGTAATAAAGCCTGCTTTTGGCGAGCATAAAAATAAAGCAAGTTCTGCAATATCGCTCACTTTACCTACGCGTCCGACGGGATGTTGAAGGTGGTCAGCTGCACTCAACTCAGCCTTTTCATCCGTTTCTATCCAACCTGGAGCAATCGCATTGACCCGAATTCCTCTTTCTCCTAATGAAATTGCCAAGGCATGTGTTAAAGCTTGAATCCCACCTTTAGCAGCTGCGTAACTTTCAGTTTGTGCCTGGCTCATCGCTTGACGGCTGGAAGATAAGTTAACAATCGCAGCCTCTTTTGACATTAATGGTAACAATAACTGCGTCAAATAAAAAGGAGCACTCACTCCTACTAATAACGCCTGATTAAAGGCATCATAAGTCGCATCATCAATTCCTATCATTGCTGGCAAGGCGTTATTAATTAAATAATCGACCTGACCAAAATCAGTCCGAATTTTTTCAACAAAAGCTTCTAAATCAGCTTGCTTAGCCACATTCCCTTGAAAATAATTATTTTCTAAGATATCAATTATCGCAACTTTAGCGCCTGCTTCTTCAAATTGTCTAACAATTTCCTTCCCAATACCTTTAACGCCACCCGTTACAACTACAACCTTATCTTTAAACATTCGCAAACCTCCCATCGAATTCCAAAAAACTTCACTAAATCTAGACATTGAACTGCCCCCTGTCAAGTAGACAGGTAAATAAACAAAATATTTGTGCCATGTATGATGTCTTATCATACATGGTATTTTTTTATGCCGGTATCTTTAATCCCATACTCAGTGTAACTCGCTTAGTGTTGTAGAAGTCAATATAATTCTTGATATCAGACTCTAACTGTTTAAAAGTCTCATAATCATTTAGATGATACATTTCTTCTTTGAGTGTTCCAAAGAAGCTCTCCATTGGGCCGTTATCGATACACTTTCCAACTCTTGACATACTCTGAATAACTTGATGTTTATCCACGAATTGTT